>NZ_JBSGFR010000008.1:0-221345 GCF_053603475.1 Actinoplanes sp. NPDC004185
GGGTGGGCTTCGCCGGGGAGACCCACGACACGGAGCGGATGCTGATCGCCGACGTCCGGCTGACCGGCCTGGACCACCCTCAGGCGCCGTGCGAGGTGCCGGCCAGCACCATGCCGACGAACGTACGCAGGTCGGGATCCTCGAACAACGTGGCCACGTCCACGTCCAGACCGAGCTCATCCTCGATGCGCGCCACGATGCGCACCGCTGAGATGGACTGCCCGTGCAGCTCCAGGAAAGTCGCGTCGGCGCGGTCAGCGCCGTCGCCGAGCACATCACGCCAGATACCGGCGATGCGCCGCTCCAGCTCGGCCGGGGTCCGTTCGTCGGGGCTCTGCATGTGGATGTCCCTCACTCTTCTGGGCTCTCGTCGCTGCGGGAAACGCTGGTAGTCAGGGTCGGTGCGGCGCCTGGCCGGTCGCATCTTCGCCGGTGCGCACCGCCTGAGCGGCGCCGCACTTGGCAAGGTGCCCCGCTCCGGCCGGGCGCAGAAGACTGCAAGGCGTGCTGATCCCAACGCCCTTGGACCCGTCCGCGGCGCCGCATGACGGCGGTACGACCGGGGTGTCCCGCGTCCAGGAAGGACTGTGGTACCTCAGCCGGCTGTGGCCATCGGACATCCCGCTCACCATCGCACGGGCGTATCGCATCGCAGGACCGGTCGACCCGATGGCGCTGCGGGCGGCGTGGGAGGCCGTGCAGCGCCGCCACGACGTGCTCCGCTCGAACCTGGCCGATGCCGGCGGCGTGCCCGTACCGCGGGTCGCGCCGGCCCCGCCCACCGACGGGTTCCGGTTCATCGATCTGGATCACACCAGCGGATCGGCGGCCGAGCGCGCGGCGGCGCTGCGCGAGCCGCTCGACCTCGCCCACGGCCCGGCTGCCCGGCTCACGCTGATCGCCGTCGCCGAGCACGAGCACCTGCTGATCCTCGTCGCTCACCGCGCCGTCGCCGACGAGGACTCCCTGTCCGTCGCGATCGACCAGCTGGGCCGTGCTTACGCGTCCGGCGAGCCGCCCACCGGCACCCGCCAGTACGTCGATCACGTCCGCCTCGAACAAGCCGCCGAGCGTGGCCCCGCCGCGCACCGCCTGGCCCGCTGGTGGGCCACGAACCTGCCCACAGGTGGCCTGCCACCCGGCCGAAAGATCACCCAACCGGCCCGCAACCTGCGCTTCGAGTGGGGCGCGGCGCTGAGCGACGCCCTGCGCATGCTGGCCCGGGCCGAAGGCACCCGACCACTGTGCGTTGTTCTGGCCGGGTTGCACGTGCTGCTCGCCCGTCACGACGGCCGGTACGGCACCACAGTCGCCCTACCGATCTCCCTGCGTGGTCCCGGCGATGAGCAGCTGGTCGGCCCGTTCACCACCGCGCAGCCCATCGCCGCCGACCTGTCCGGGGCCCCGCAGTTCGACCAGCTCGTGCGCCGGCTGACCGGGACCGCGCGCGACGCGGCCGCGCGCCGGCGAATGCCGTTCCCCCGGCTCGTACGGGCGGTGAATCCACCCCGAACACCGTCCGGGCTACCGCTGTGCGAGGTGCTGCTCGCCGCCGCTGAACCATCGGGCGCGCCGCAGACGCCAGGGCTGCGATGGTGTCGCGAAGACGCCCACACCGGATCACCCGTCGCCGGGCTGTCGCTGTGCCTCGACGGCACCGGAGCGACGGTGAGCTACGTCCCGGGGTTTCTCTGCGAGGCCGAAGCCATGGGGCTGATGGACCAGCTGCGCACACTGTTGAGCGCCGCCGTCCGCGATCCGAGCGCGCGAATCACCGACCTTCCCCTGGAGCGGCCGGACATGGTGCCGGGCACCGTCGCGGTGCCCGGCAGCGACGACACGGTCGTCGACCTCATCGGCGCGCAGGCTGCCCGGCGGCCGGCCGCGGTGGCGGTCGACGGCGACGACGCACTGACCTACGGCCGGCTGTGGGACCGCTCCGGGACACTGGCCGCGCGTCTGTCCGACGCCGGGCTCGTCCGCGGTGCGACGGTCGCGGTGTACCAGGCTCACGGGCCCCGTCAGATCGTCGCGTCGCTGGCCGTGCTGCGGGCCGGCGGATCCGTGACCTGGCTCGCCCCCGGCGACGCCGAGGAACGGGCCCGGCTGGTCATCGACGACCTGCGTCCACCACTGATGCTCGTGGACCGCGACGATCCGGCCGCCGCCGCACTGGCGGGCTGGTACCGCGAGCAGGGATACGGCGCGGTCCTGGCGGCCACCGACGAAGACAGCGGTGCGATGATCCCGCCGGCCGCGGTGCAACCGGACTCGGTCGCGTACGCCGCCTACACCTCCGGCTCCACCGGCCGGCCCAAGGGAATCGCGCAGACCCATCGGGCACTGGCCCAGTTCGCCACCTGGCTGGCCACCGCCCTGCGCCTGGGCCCGGCAGCCCGGCTTGCGCTCTGGGTCGCCGTCGAACATGACCCCAGCATCTGCGAGACGTTCGCGACGCTGATCGCCGGCGGCACCCTCTGCCCGGTGCCGGACCGGGTGCGCAAGCACCCGGAGCGCTTCGCCGCCTGGCTGACCGAGCAACGGATCACCGCGCTGCAGATCGTGCCGACCTTCGCCCGGGAACTGGCGCCGTCGCTGGCCGAGCGTGGCAGAACATCCGCCCTGCAGGTGCTCGTCCTGATGGGCGAGGCGTTGTCCGGGCATCTCGCCGCCACCGCCGCCGCGGCGCTGCCCACCACCCGCCTGATCAACCTCTACGGTCCGACCGAGACGATCGCCGCCACCTGGCACGAACTGGACGGTGCGGATCCCGGCGACGTGGTACCGATCGGCCGGGAGATCCCCGGACGAGCCGTACTCGTGCTGGACCCCGCCGATCGGCCCTGCCCGCGCGGTGTCGTCGGTGAGCTGGTGATCCGCAGCCCGTTTGCCATCCGGGCCTACCTGGGCCATGCCGCCGGCCCGCACCCGGCATTCCGGCCGGTGGCCGGCCTGGCCGCCGAGCAGCCGACATACCGCACCGGAGACCTGGCGCGGCGCACCTTCACCGGCACGCTTGAGTACGCCGGCCGCCGCGACCACCAGGTCAAACTGGCCGGCAGCCGACTGGAGCTGGCCGCGGTCGAGGCCGCGCTCACCGAGCTGCCGACGGTCGCGGACTGCGCGGTGCTGCCGGTCATCGGTTCCAGTGGGCTCGTCGACCACCTGATCGCCTACGTGGTCGCACCGGGCGCCGCCGACCACGGCAGCTGGCGCGCCCACCTCCGGCGCCGATTCGGTCCTGCCCTGCTGCGCCTGACGTTCGCCACGATCGAGGTCGTGCCGCGCAACGTCGCCGGCAAGGTGGACCGGGCGCGCCTGCCGGTGCCCGGGGCCGGCGACGACCCCGGGCACCGGCCGCTGACCGATCCGCAACGCCGGGTGGTGGCCCTCTGGGCAGCTGCCGGCGTCGACAGCCATGGCAAGGACACCGACTTCTTCGCCGCCGGCGGGGACTCCGCGGCGCTGCTACGGGTAGCGGCGGCAACCGGCACGGACGTAAGGGACCTCCTGGATCACCCCACGGTCGCCGGCATGGCGGCGGTGGTCGAGAACGCTGACGCCGAGCAGAAATGGGATGCACAGCATGGCCACCACGAGTAGGAACACCTCCCGGGTCGCGCTCAACGGAACCACACTGAGCGCCGAGGACGTCCGCAGGGTCGCCGAATGGGGCGCCCGATGCTCAGTACCGCAGGACGCGCTCAACGCGGCGGCATTCAGCCGGGAGCAGTTCGAGAAGATCGTTCGCGACGGCGTACCCGTCTACGGCGTGACCACCGGTTACGGCGAAATGATCTACATGATGGTGGATCCGTCGAAGGAGGTGGAACTGCAGACCAACCTGGTCCGCAGCCACAGCGCCGGCGTCGGCCCGCTGTTCTCCGCGATCGAGTCCCGCGCCATCCTCACCGCGCGGCTCAACGCCCTCGCCAAGGGCTTTTCGGCGGTCCGCCCGGAGCTGATCACCCGGCTCGAGACGTACCTCAACCTGGGTATCACCCCGGCCATCCCCGAGATCGGTTCGCTGGGTGCGAGCGGAGACCTGGCCCCGCTCTCGCACATCGCCAGCACCGTGCTCGGCGAGGGCTACGTGCTCAGCGACGGCGTGGCCGTACCCACCGCGCAGGTCCTGCAGACGCACGGGCTGCAGCCGATGGAGCTGCGTTTCAAGGAGGGCCTGGCGCTGATCAACGGCACCTCGGCGATGACCGGCCTGGGCTCACTGGTCGTGGTCCGGGCCATGGAACAGGTCCGCCAGGCAGAGATCATCTCAGCGTTCGTGATCGAGACACTGCAGGGCTCGATGGGCCCCTTCGAGAGCGAAGGCCACGACATCGCCAAGCCCCACAACGGTCAGATCGAGTCCGCCGCCAACATGCGCGCGCTGCTGGGCGACAGCGCGCTGACCGTCTCGCACGCCGAACTCCGGCACCAGTTCGCTGAGCGCAAGAACCCCGACCAAACCGTCCAGCGCACCGACTTCTACCTGCAGAAGGCGTACTCGCTGCGCGCTGTGCCACAGGTGCTCGGCGCCGTACGCGACACCCTGGCGCACGCCCGGCGCGTCGTGGAGACCGAGCTGAACTCGGCCAACGACAACCCGCTGTTCTTCGGAGGCGGCGAAGTCTTCCACGGCGCCAACTTCCACGGTCAGCCGGTCGCCTTCGTCATGGACTACCTCACGATCGCCCTCACCCAGCTCGGCGTGATCTCGGAGCGGCGCACCAACCGGATGCTGAACCGGCACCTCAGCTACGGCCTGCCTGAGTTCCTGGTCGCCGGCGAACCAGGCCTCAACAGCGGCTTCGCCGGTGCCCAGTACCCGGCGACCGCGCTGGTGGCCGAGAACCGCACCATCGGCCCCGCCAGCACCCAGAGCGTGCCGTCCAACGGCGACAACCAGGACATCGTCAGCATGGGCCTGATCTCGGCCCGCAACGCACGCCGGGTGCTCAACAACAACGACCTCATCCTCGCCGTCGAGTTGCTCGCCGCGGCCCAGGCCGTCGACGTCTCCGGACGCTACGACGGGCTCAGCGCCGCCGGGCGCGCCGCATATGACCTCACCCGTTCCATCGCGCCCACCCTCGACGTCGACCGCTACATGTCCGACGACATCCAGGCCATCGGCGGCGCACTCGCCCGCGGCGAGCTCCTGGACGCCGTCACGGCGGCGCGGGTGGAACTGTGCTGACCCGGCCCGCCACCCGTCAACCCGGCGAAAGGAACCGACGATGAGTGACACCGCACGAGACGACTACGACCTCGTGGTGGTCGGTGGCGGACCCAGCGGCTCCACCGTGGCCACCCTGGTGGCCATGCAGGGCCACCGGGTCCTGCTGCTGGAGAAGGAGACCTTCCCCCGCTACCAGATCGGCGAATCCCTGCTGCCGTCCACCGTGCACGGCATCTGCCGACTGCTCGGCGTCACCGACGAGCTCAAAGCGGCCTCCTTCATGGTCAAACGCGGCGGCACCTTCCGCTGGGGCCGCAACGAGCAGCCCTGGACATTCGCCTTCGGCATCTCCTCGCGGATGTCCGGCGACGCCGCGACCGCCTACCAGGTCGAACGGATGAAGTTCGACCAGATCCTGCTCGACAACGCCCGGCGCAAGGGCGTCGAGGTACGCGAGCAGGTGTCAGTACTCGACGTCGTCGAGCAAGACGGCCGCGTCATCGGCGTGCGCGCCGCCGGCCCCGACGGTGGCCCGCAGGAGATCCGCGCCCGCTGGGTCGTCGACGCCTCCGGCCACAAGAGCAGGATCCACCGCCGGGTCGGCGGACCCCGCAACTATTCGGACTACTTCCGCAACCTCGCGCTGTTCGCCTACTTCGAGGGCGGACGCCGACTGCCCGCACCGAACCAGGGCAACATCCTCGCCGCCGCGTTCAAGTCCGGATGGTTCTGGTACATCCCGCTCACCGACACGCTCACCAGCGTCGGCGTCGTTCTGCACAGCGACGCGCTGGAACGGGCCCAAGGCGACCGCGAAGCCGCCCTGGCCGAACTGATCGCCGAGTGCCCGCTCATCGCCGAGTTCCTCGCCGACGCCAAGCGGGTCGAGACGGGACCGTACGGCGAGATCCGCATCCGCAAGGACTGGTCGTATCTCAAAGACCAATTCACCCGGCCGGGCATGATGCTCGTGGGCGACGCCGCCTGCTTCATCGACCCCGTCTTCTCCTCCGGCGTGCATCTGGCCACACTCAGCGCGCTGCTCGCCGCCCGCACCATCAACACCTGCCTGGCCGGCGACGTGAGCGAACAGGAATGCCTCACCGAGTTCGAGACCCGCTACCGCCGCGAGTACCGGCTCTTCCACGACTTCCTGGTCGCGTTCTACGACACCCACGAGGACGAGGACTCCTACTTCTGGAAGGCCAAGAAGGTCAGCGACAACCACACCGCCAGTGCCCAGGAGTCCTTCGTCGAGCTCGTGGGCGGCGTCGCGTCGAGCGAGAACGCGCTCATCGCGAGCACCGCGGTGCCGCGCTCACGTGACGCCGACGTACGAGATCTGGCCGCGGTCGTGGACACAGAGGTCGAAATCGCCGGCGAGGACCGTGACCTGCTGCGCACCCCGATGATGCGCGGGGTCCTGCGCGAGGGCGTACGGGTGCAGGCGCAGGCGGCGACCGGCGGCAACACCGACGAGCAGATGCCGGTGCGCGATGGCGGACTGGTGCCCTCCCCGGACGGCATGCACTGGTCGTGGCCGGCCGGGAATGCCGCGACATGACCGGGCCGACGTTGTGGAGCGGCCCGGACACGACCACCGGCCCGACCATCTCAGGTGGCTTCGCGCTCTCCAGCCAGCAGCGTTTCCTGCACCTGGTGGACAAGAGCGACGGCTTCGGACCGTTCGGTCCGCGCTACACCATCGTCGGCGGCTGGCGACTCACCGGCGCCGTCGACGACGGCCGGCTGCGCGCCGCGCTCGGCGACGTGATCGACAGGCATGAGGCGTTGCGGACGACGATCGTCCGTGACACGGCCGGCGCCGGGCAGCTCACCCACGACCAGGTGGCACCGGACCTGACCGTGCTCAGCCTGGCCGGCGGATCGCCGCAGGGCCGGGACCGGCGCGCCGAGGAACTGCTCAACGAGACCGAGGCTCAGGAGCTGCAGCCGAGCAGGGTTCCGGTGCTGCGTGCGGTGCTGGCCCGCTTCGACGGCGACGACGCGGTGCTCGTGCTGGCGGCTCACCACACCGCGGTCGACGGATGGTCCATCCAGGTCGTCGTCCGCGATCTCGCCGCGTGCTACGCCGCCCGCGCAGCGGGCAGCACACCTCAGCTGCCTGCCGTGCGCCAGTACCGCGACTACGTGCGCTGGCAGCAGCAGTCGGCCGACGAGCCGCAGGTGGCCCGGGCGCGCCGATTCTGGCGCGACAACCTCGCCGGGGCGCAGGTCACCCCGCTGCGGATGGACCTGCCGCGTAGCCTGCAGACCCCCGGCACTACCGCCTGGCACCGCTACGAGAGCGGTGCGGGTGTACAGGACTCCGTCCGTGCGTACGCCGCCGCCCAGCGCAGCTCACCCTTCATGGTGATGCTGGCCGCGTACCTGCTGCATCTGCGAGAGAACACCGGCACCGACGACGTGGTCGTGCCGACGTTCGGGGCAGGACGCCGACCGGCCTGGACGGCGGAGATGGTCGGGTCGTTCTTCAACATGCTGCCGCTCCGGGTCCACCTCGGCGGCTGCCGGGACTTCGCGGCTGTCGTCGCCCGGGTGCGCGCACAGTGCCTGGCGGCGTACACCCACGAGCTGCCTTTCCTCGACATCCTCCACGAAGCACCCGAGCTGATGCGCGCCGCCGCCGACGAGTGGCACGCGTCGTGCGTCTTCCAGCTCGTCCAGTCGCCGTACATCGCGGTGGGGGAGCGGGTCGGGGACATCGGCTACCGAGCCATGCGCCGGCGCCTGCTGTCGCAGGCACGCGGCTCGCAGATCCCCGACGGCGCGCTGTGGGCGATCGAATTCGACGCGCAGGGCCGCACCTTCGGCAGCATCGGATACGGCCGCGGCCAGTTCCGGCAGCAGTCCATCGACGATCTCGTGAACGGCTACAACCGCACCCTGGCCAGGCTGCTCGACAACCCGGGACGCCTGTAGGGACACCGCGGCGCCGCACCGGCGAAGGTGATCCCGGCGGCGTCCGGCAGGACCATGAGAATGCTCAATCACCCACATTCCCGGCCGGTGCGCGTGCGCACCGGCCGGGAGCCCCGTGCCCGGAGGTGGCGATGCCCGCAGAGGCAGTCCTGACCGAATTCCCCCATCTACTCCCCGATCGCGCTGGATCGGATCCCGAGGCGGACGTGGCGGCCGTGTTCCGGCTCGTCGCGGCCCGTCGGCCGTCGGCCACCTCGTTGCTCGAGGTCTCCGAGGTCGCCAGCGCGTACCTGACCCAGCTCGGACGGCGTTTCGAGCATGTCGAAGTCGTCACCACCTCGGCCGCCGCCGGAACGGCCGCACACCAGGCGCTGCCATCGGCGGCGATCCACGAGACCGCAGTCGAGGATCTGGACCTGCCCCGCCGCTTCGACGTCGCGGCCGCACTGGGCACGGCTCTGGCCACGCTGCCGTTGTCGGGTCTCGCCGCCGCGGTGGCGGTCCTCGCCCGGCACCTGAACCCGGGCGGTCTGCTGCTGATCGAACCGTTCTGGCTGCCGGACCACGCGACCCGCCGGTCCACGGATGCCCGGACCGGACGTGACGGCCACGGCCGGACCGTGTCGGCGGTGTATCAGGGCGCACCGCGCGACGGTGGGCACGTCGTGCAGCGGCATGCCCTGATCGCCGAGCAGGACGGCGTCCGGCACATCAGCGACACGCGAACCCTGTACGCCTTCGGCCACGCCGACTACGCGACGGTGCTCGCCGCGGCCGGCTGCGGCATGGACTTCCTGCCCACCGGCCTCGCCGGTCGCCCCCTGGTCGTCGGTGTACGCCGCTAACCATCTCCATCCCTGCCAGCCGCGAGGAAGTGCTCATGCGAGTTCTGTTCGCTGTCGACCCGTCGATCGCCCACCTCTACCCGATGGTGCCCATGGCCTGGGCGCTGCAGAACGCCGGACACGAGGTCCGGCTCGCCTCGTTCGGCGGCTTCGCCGAGCGCATCGCCGAGACCGGCCTGACCCCGGTGCAGCTCGGCGACGCCGCCTGGGCGGCCCGCGTCGCCGACGACCCGCTGGAGCCCAACGGCCCGGTCGACGCCCAGCGCTACGCCGACATCATGGGTCTCAACGCCGAGGAACGCGAATACTGGTACCTGTTCTACCAATATCTGCTGACCCCGATCTCGGACTACTTGCGAGTGGACCGTCCGGAGGCGCAGGAACTGGTCAAGTTCGCCCAGGACTGGAAACCCGACCTGGTCATCTGGGACCTCACCCAAGCCGCCGGCGCGATCGCGGCCCGGGCCTGCGGGGCCGCCTCCGCCCGCCTGGTCTTCGCCTGGGACCCGGTCGGCTGGAGCCTGGACCGGCTCGCCGGGCATGCCGACGAGCTGCGCGACGCCGGCCTCGACGAGAACCCCCTCGCCACCGTGGTACGCCCGCTGGCCGACCGCTTCGGCGTCGAACTCGACCAGGAGCTGCTGGTCGGGCAGTGGACCCTGGACACCGCTCCGCCGGGGCTGAGCCTGCCCACCACCACCAAGAAGGTTCCGTTGCGCTACGTGCCGTACAACGGCGCGGCCACGGTCCCGCAGTGGCTGCTCGAGCCCCCGACCCGCCCGCGCATCTGCTTGACGCTCGGCGAGTCGTACCGCCGCTTCATCCGCGGTGACTTCGACCGCGCGCCGATGCTGCTGGAGGCGCTCGCGGAGCTCGACGTGGAGGTCGTCGCCACGCTCAACGACGTCCAGCTCGACGGCGCCGAGCCGCCGGCCAACGTGCGCCTGGTGGAATATCTGCCGCTGAACCAGATCCTGCCGACGTGTTCAGCGGTCATCCATCACGGCGGGCTCGGTACCTTCCAGGCGTCGATCGCGGCGAACCTGCCCCAGCTGGTCTGCGACACCCTCGAGAGCATCATGCTGCGCTTCGAGGAGCCCGACGCCGCCGAGGACGGCGCACAGGACGACATCGGCGTCTACCGCTCCGGCGTGGAGTACGGGGTACGCGACCCCGAGGAGGCCTCGAAGGAGACGATCCGCTGGGTGATGCCGGCCAAGAAGCTGGAGGCCACTCCCGTCTCCAACTACGTCATCTCCCGTGGTGCTGGCGTCCGGCTCAACCACCACGCGAACACTGTCGCGGAGCTGCGCGAGACCATTGCCCACGTACTGCAGGACCCGGCCTTCAAACGGGGAGCGCAGGCGGTGCACGACGTGTGGCAGGCCCTGCCCGGCCCCGCCGACGTCGTGCCGGTTCTCGAGACCCTGACCGCGGAGGCCCGCAGGCGCCGCTGAGACGCCCCCTGCCGGACGACAGAACGCCGGCGCCGGATCATCCCGGCGCCGGCGTTGTCGTGTACGCGGTCAGTCGTTGAGCAGGTCGTAACCGCGCCGGCGGAGCTTGGCGAAGTCCGACAGGTCCGGCACGGTCCACCCGTCCAGGTCGTACTCGCCGAGGCAGTCGTCGACGAACGACTTGTACTGCTGCACCCGGCCGCCGGCCACGCCCGCGGCCAACACCTCCACCCGGGTGTTCTCGTGGTTGCCGGCGTAGTTGCGCTCGTACAGCTCGTGCCGGCCGCCGAACTCGGAACCGACCGCGTCCCACAGCAGCTTCATCACCTTGACCCGCTGCTGGGCGTCCGCGCCCTGCGAACCCCGCAGGTACTTGTCGAGGTAGGGGCGTGTGTCGTCGTTGCGGAAGTCGTCGGCGCTGGACGTGGTGTAGATCAGCCCGCTGGCGACGTCCTGCAACACGATCTCGCGGACCCGGGGATAGCCGGTCTGCATGAACCACCGGTACGCCATGCCGTACAACGGGTTGGGCAGCACCGCCCCGTTGTGCCACGGTGTCGGATTGCGTGCCGCCGCGTCCGACAGGGCAGCGAACATGTCGCGCCAGGCCAGCACCTCGCCCAGGCGTGCCTGGACGCCGCGGAAGTCCGCCGTACCGTTGATCTCCAGGGCTTTGGCCAGCAGTCCGGCCAGGAACTCCAGCTTGACGGTCAACCGGGTACAGCCGTGGAAGGTGAACCGTTCGGTGAAACCCGAGCTGCCCGCGAACGCCTGCACCTTGGCCACGTCGCCGTAGATGAAGACGTTTTCCCAGGGGATGAGCACTTTGTCGAGCACGAAGACGGTGTCGTTCTCGTCGAAGCGCGACGACAGCGGATAGTCGAACGGACTACCGGTCGTCGCGGCCGCAGCGCCGTATGACGGACGGCAGATCATCTTCACCCCGGGCGCGTCCAGCGGCACAGTGGCCACCAGCGCGAACTCCCGCTTGGCCACCGGCAGCCCGTAGTGGGCCAGGAACGTGGCGTGCGACAGCGGCGCGCCGGTGGCGACCACCTTGGCCCCGCTGACCACCAGCCCGGCATCCGTCTCCTTCTCCACGTGCACGAAGACGTCACCGACCTCGTCGGTGCGCCGGGACCGGTCCACCGGCGGGTGCACGATGGCGTGGCTCCAGTAGAGGACCTTCTCCTGCGCACGGCGGTACCAGGCGCGGGCGTTCGCCTCGAAGGGCGCGTAGAAGTCGGCGTTCGCGCCCAGCGTGCCCAGAAACGACGCCTTGTAATCGGGGCTGCGACCCAGCCAGCCGTAGCTCATCCGGGCCCACTGCCGGATGGCGGCCTGGTCGGCCACCAGGTCTGCAGCGCTGCGCGCAGTGGTGAAGAACCGGTGCGTCCAGCCGATACCGCCGCCGTCGACGGGCGCCGTCAGCAGCTCGCGCTGCTGCGGGTCGTGCAGCGAGTCGTACAGCCGGGCCGTCATCCGGATCGGGTTGTGGAACGCGGGATGCGCAGTGACATCACGCACCCGGTCGCCGTAGAGGTAGACCTCACGACCGTCGCGCAGACTCTCGATGTACTCCGCGCCCGTCAGCGGACGCGTCCCGGCCGTCATCGCCCGGTCTCGAGGTAGGTGTGTCCGGACCGGCACGGCATGGCGATCTCCTTAGTCGTTTGGTGGGCCGTCGACGACCGCACACGCCGGGCGGTCCGGGCTGCGGCGTCGACCGGCCCGCTGCCGTTGCCGCGGCCGCGGGCCGGTGGCCCAGGTGAATTCTCGTTTCCGCAATACGGCCGGGCACCTTCGCGAATGCGCTGCTGCCTGGGCCGGGCCCGCACACCGGCGCGGTAGAGCAACCTCGGATGCGCTCCGAGCAGCCAGGCCAGCCGACGATGGCAAGGCGGCATCGCCGTGGTCCGTTCCGAAGGAACATTGGGGAGTGTGAAGCGACGTGAACGACAAGAACGTTCCCGAGGAACCGACGGTCTGCCGAGTGTGTGGCGGACCGGTGCGCCGCTGCCTGGACTTCGGGCTCCAGCCGGTGTCGAACGCCTTCCTGCTGCCCGAGGAGGTCGCCGACGAGGCCTTCTTCCGCCTCGAGGTCGGCATGTGTTCTCGGTGCACGCTGGTGCAGCAGCTGGACGTGGTCGAGCACGAGCGGATGTTCCGGTCCGATTACCCGTACCGCTCGTCGACGTCGGCCCATCTGCGCCGCCATTTCGCCGGCGTCGCACGGATGTTGCACACCGGCGAGCTGACCGGCCCGGACGACCTTGTGGTCGAGGTCGGCAGCAACGACGGGATCATGCTGCGCACGCTGAGCGAGGCCGGCGTACGTCATCTCGGGGTGGATCCCTGCGTCGGTGCCGGCGACACCGCGGTGCAGGAGGGCATCCGCATCCGCGTCGATTACTTCAACGAGCGCACCGCGGCCGACATCCGTCGCACCGACGGACCGGCGAAGGTCATCTTCTCGGCGAACACCATCAGCCACATCGCGGACCTGGGTTCCGTCTTCGGCGGTGTCGACGCGCTGCTCGCCCCTGATGGTGTCTTCGTCTTCGAGGACCGCTATCTCGCCGACATCATCGCCCACACCACCTTCGACCAGATCTACGACGAGCACGTCTACCTGTTCGCGGTGCGCTCCGTCAGCGAGGTGGCCGCGACCTTCGGCTTCGAGCTGGTTGGCGCCGATCGGCTGGGCGTGCACGGCGGGTCGATGAGATACACCGTCGCCCGCGCCGGTGCGCGGTCACGCGCGGCCCAGGTGGACCAGTTGATCGTGCAGGAGCGCGCGCTGGGTCTCGGTGACCCGGCCACGTTCGCCGGCTTCGGCGCCCGGCTCGACGTCATCGGCAAGGACCTCGTCGCGCTGCTCACCGACCTGCGCACCGCGGGCTTCCGGGTCGCCGGGTACGGCGCCACCTCCAAGAGCGCGACGGTGACGAACTACTGCGGTATCGGCACCGACCTGGTCCCGGTCATCTACGACACCACTCCGGAGAAGCAGGGCCGGCTCACTCCGGGCGCGCACATCCCGGTGGAGCCGGCAGCGCGTTTCACCGACCCGTATCCGGACTACGCGCTGCTGTTCGCCTGGAACCACGCCGACGAGATCATCGAGCGGGAGCGGGAGTTCCGCGACCGGGGCGGTCGCTGGATCCTGTACGTGCCGGACGTGCATGTGCTCTGACCTGACGACGAGACGGGGCCCCCGGAGAGATCCGGGGGCCCCGTCTGGTTCCGCTGAGCCGATCAGGCCACGGAGGCCGGCGAGCGCGGCCGAGCGTCGTCGCCGATCCGTGCGGCGTGCTCCGCGCCGGTCTCCGGGATCCCCCGCATGGCCAGCCGCAGCAGGGGCGCCGCCATCAGCGATGTCACGATGGCCAGCAGCACGATGGTGGTGTACGCCGGGACGTCCAGCACCCCCAGCCGCAGCCCGGTGCTCGCCACCACCACCTCGACGACCCCGCGCGCGTTCATGCCCGCGCCCAGGGCCAGGCCCTCCCGGCCACCGAGCCCGCTGAGCCGCGCGCCGACGTACGCCCCGGCGAACTTGCCTCCGATGGCCACGACGAGCACGACTGCCCCGGTCAGCGCAACCCCGGGCTCGGCCAGCGCGGTCAGATCCATCCGCAGCCCGGCCGTGGCGAGGAAGATCGGAGCCAAAACCGCCATCACCATGGTCCGTAGCGCCGCCAGCTTGGTGTGGTCGGCGGCACCCGGCGCGCCGACCAGCAGTCCGGCCACGAAAGCCCCGAAGATCGGTTCGAGGCGCAGGGCGTGGGCGATCGTGGCGCCGGCCAGCACCACCAGCACCGCCGCCGCCACGCTGGCCCCGGCGCCCTCGGCTGCGGCGGCCCGCCGCATGATCAGCCGCACCAGCACGCGCCCGAGGGTCGCCGCGGCGGCCCCGAACACGATCGGCGCGAGTACCGCGAAGGCCATCCCGCCCAGCGTGACCGCCCCTGTCGCGGCCGCCGCCAGGATGGACAACAGCAGCCAGCAGACGGTGTCGTCGACCGTGCCCGCGGTCAGGATCACCTGGCCGATCCGACGGTGCAGCAAATCCATGTCGGCGAGTGTCTTGGCGATCACCGGCAGGGCGGTGACTCCCATGGCGACGCCCAGGAACAGCGCGTAGATCCACCGGTCGGCAGCGCCGTCGTCGCCCGGCGTTGGCAGCAGCAGGCCCAGGCCCACCCCGAGCACCATGGGAACGGCCAGCCCCCACAGGCTGACCGACAGTGCTGTGCGACGGTGCCGGCGCATCGTGTCGGTTTGCAGGTGGCTGCCGGTGACGCCGACGAGGAGCAACACGCCGAGCTGAGCGACCCCGTCGATGACGTGCATCGTGGCGGCGTCATCCGGGATCAGCGCGTGGGCCACGCCGGGCGCGAGCTCGGCCAGCAACGACGGGCCGAGCAACACCCCGGCCATCAGCTCGCCGACCACGGCCGGCATGCCCAGCCGCCGAGCCAGTGCGCCCAGCAGCCGGGCAGCGAGCAGCAGTACCACCAGGCCGATCAGGAACCGCAACATCGTCGGCGAATCCATCGGTGCCGGGAACATCGCCGTCATCCGGCGGGCTCCTGCGGCCGCACCGGACAGCGCGCCGCGTCGCCCGCGGGGGTGCTGTGCCCGGCGCGCCAGGTACCGGCATGGCGGGCCGCGGTGAAGGCCGACCAGCCGATCAGCTCCACCAGCTCCCGGTCGCGCCGTTCCCCACGGCGGAAGTCGGCCACCATGGAGTCGGTGACCCGGTACGAGGACACCGCAGCCGTCAGCGCGAGGCGGCCCGCCGCACGATCCCAGGGCCGCAGCTCGTCGACAGCGTCGTCGCACTCGGCGCCGGTGAGGGGCCGCGCCCGCCCGGCCCAGACCGCCAGCCGTTCCCTGACCATGTCGCGTACATCCGCCGGCACCGCATGCTCACCGGCTCGCTCGAACGCGGCGGTAGCCCGGGCGTAGGCCTCGGCCACGGAGGCGCGCTCGCGCAACCAGGTCATGTCCGCCGGCAGCAGGGCCGGGGCCAGCAGGTCCAGATCGGTACCGGGGGAGCCGGTCCGGCGGGCCAGCCGGCCCATCACCCGTGCGCCGACCCAGCGGCCGGCCCGGCCGGAGCCGGCCGGCAGCGGCGACGGCTGCAGGAAGACGTTGACCATGCGGTTGAGGTACTCGAAGGCCACCGCGACGGCGTTGCCCTCGACCAGCTGCAACGGGCTCCAGCCCGGCGGCGCGGCGTGCGGCCCACCCTCGTGGGCCCAGCGCGCCACCGATCGGAGTCCGTCGTCGGCCACGTCGTGCAGCCGTCCTTCGGCGACCGCGCGGGCATCCGAGCCGGACAGCAGGCCCTGCAAAGCGCTGCCGTGCACATCGACGCAGTAGGGGCATCGGTTGCGAAGCGACACCCCGGCGGCGACGGTCTCTCTGGCGGCTCGCGGCAACGCCCCGGCGACCAGCAGAGACTCGCGCAGAATCAGCCAGCCGGCGGCGATCAGCTCCGGTGCGGGGGCGTGCAGGGCGATCGGTGGGGCGAGCATGCCGAAGTCCTGCTCCACCCGCCGGTAGATGTGACCCACGACCCCGCCCGCGCCCTGCGGCTTCATCGGCTGCACGTGCCGGATGTGGGTCATCGTCACGTAACGCGACGCGCCGGCCAGCAGACCCACCGCAGTGCTGTTCTCGTCAGCCACGGCCGGCCACCGCCACGGTGGGTGCCGCGCTCGGCGACGGGGCGCCGTAGGTGACGTTCACTCCGCGCTGCTGAGCCGCCCGCACCAGGCCGGGCACGGCCCGCTCGGCCAGCGCGGCGATGGTCAGCGCCGGGTTGACGGTCAGCGCACCCGGCACCGCCGAGCCGTCGGTGACGAAGATGCCCGGGTGACCGCGCAGCTCGTGCCGATCGTCGAGGGCGGAGGTCTGCGGATCGTCACCGATCCGGCAGGACGACAGCGGGTGCACCGTGTACGCCCCCACAAGATCGTTCGACCACGGCGCGACGCGGGCGATGCCGTCGCGTTCCAGGATGTCCTTCACGTCAGCGTCGGACTGCGCCCAGCCGCGCCGGGTGTTCTCGGTCGGCTGGTAGCTCAGCGCGCCGCGGCCCAGCATCTGCTGGGCGATGCGCTCGGCGTTGCCGGTCGCGGGCGGCGGGCCGAACACGCCCTCGTTGTCGTCCTCGGTCATGGCGAAAACCGTCAGCCAGGACTGCCACTCGCGCAGCATCTCCTTCTTCTCGCGGCCGAACCAGGTCGGTCCGGTCGCGCCGGGCGCCTGCGCCAGGATCGTGCCCAGACCCGGCGGGAAGTACAGCTGCTCCAGGGAGAAGCGGCTGTACTCGGGCAGCGCGGGGTCGAGTTTGTCCCAGGAGGCGACGCACGGACCCTTGCCGATCTGGTGTGCGCCGTACGCGCGCCCGTCACCGCGGTCCAGTCCGAGCACCTCCCGCGCCCGCTCATCGTTGATAACGGCAGTGTTGAGCCGCTCGCCGTTGCCGGAGAAATACCGGCCCACCGCGTGCGGCATCGGGCCCAGCTCGTCCTCCGAGCGCTGCAGGATCACCGGGGTGGCCCCGGCCCCGGCGGCCAGCACGACGAGTTTCGCCTCGATCGCTCCGCCCGGGCTGCTGAGCCGATAGTCGGTGTCGTCGACGAGGTTGTAGTGCACCCGGTAGCCGCCATCGCCGGTCCGGCTCAACCGCTGTACCTCGTGCAGCGGCCTGATCTCGGCACCGTTGGCGACCGCGGCCGGCAAGTAGTTCAACAGCAGCGAGCGCTTGGCGTCGAACTTGCAGCCGGCCATCATCCAGTTGCAGTTGGTGCACTTGGGTTTGTCGATGGCCGACGGCACCGGGTTGGCGGTGCGCCCGGCATGCGCACACGCCGCGGCGAACAGACCGCCGGCATACGGCACGTCGCGCCAGTCCTGGGCGGTCACCGGAAGCGCCTCGCTGACCCGGTCGTACCACGGATCCAGCGCGGCCCGGTCGATCGCGGCCGGCCACATCCGGCGCCCGATGCTGCCGTGGCGCTCGAACACGAAACCGGGCGCGCGCGGCATCGTGGCGAAGTACACGACACTTCCGCCACCCACGCAGTTACCCGCGAGCACGCTCATGCCGTCGCCCACGGTGAAGTCGAAGATCCGGGTGTAGGACGAGCCGAGCTTGAAATCGTGGTCGAAGTCCTCCCCGGTCAGCCAGGGCCCGCGCTCGAGCACCAGCACGCTGGCACCACCGGCGGCCAGGTGGTACGCGGTGATGGCGCCGCCGAAGCCGCTACCCACCACGACGACGTCGAACTTCTCCGTGGCACTCATGCCGGGCTCCCGGTGGGGGTGGTGTGGGGGTGCGGGTCGGCGAGCGCGCGCTCGTACGAGAATCGCGGGAACCGCCAGAGCCCATCGGGCTCGGGGGCGGCGAAACCGATCAGCGCGAGGCCCGGATGCCCCTGCTCGAGGGCGTCGGTCGTGGACAGGTGCGGCGCGCTGTCGAAAGCCATCGTGCAGAACAGCGCCGCACCGAACCACACCTCACGCTCGGGGTGGCCGGGGTCGGTCAGTTCCTGCACCAGCGCGGTGCGTTCGTCGAACGACAGCGCGACGAAAGCCGGAACTGTGGGGTCGAGACGGACGTTGTGCCTGCGGGCGTGATCCCCGGCGTGCATGTTGAGCAGCCCGGCCATCCCGTTGAGCGCGTCAGCCAGACCCAGCGCCGGATCGGCGAGCACGGCCAGCGCCCCGGCCGCCACCGCGCCGTCCTCCGTGGCGACCCCGCTGATCGCGCGGTCACCCGGGAATCGCTGGACACCGGGGATGATGGTGTCGGCGAACGCCTCCAGGGTCTGCGTCGGTACCGAGTCGACGGGTCGGTCGTCGTCCATGGCAGGTCTCCTTCCTCCGAAACGATTAGGTCAGCGGCGGGCGGTCGCGGCGAACTGGCCGGGGCGCCGGTCCTCGCCCGCCGGGCCGCGATAGGCCTGGGCCACGCTGAGCCAGTGCTCCGCGAGCGGACCGGACGCGAAGAGCCCGAGGTCATCGCGATGCCGGCGGCGAGTCACCAGCAGGCACAGGTCGACGGCATCGCCGGTGACCGTCTCAGCGTCGTCGGGACCGATGACCCAGCGGTCGCCCGACGGAGCCAGCAGCTCGAAACGCGGACCGGTGGCCGGAACCAGGAGTCCCCGCGCGTGGTAACCGAAGTCCCAGGTGAGCGCGGCGAACTCGGCGATGTGCCGCAACCGGTCGGTGTGCCGGCGGGTCACGCCCAGCGCGTCGGCGATGTCCTGACCGTGGGCGAAGACCTCCATCATTCCCGCGGCGGCCAACACGCGGGCCGGCAGTGGACGGACAAGCCACGGTACGACGCTGTCCGCGGGTACGGCCGCGAGTGCCTGCACGGCCGCCACCGACTCCACCTGCCAGCGGCTGAGCAGGGCTTCCGGCTCGTCGAGGAATCGCCGCAGAGCCGCGTTCACGTTGGCGTTGAAATCCGGTCCGAGGTGCGCCATCGAGTCCCGGAAAGCCTGCGGGCTTGCGGCCGCGGTGGCCGCCATGCGGAAGACCGCGCACAGATGGGCCACCTGGTGGCGGATCGTCCAGCCCGGCGCCGGGGTGAGCTCCGCCCAGCCGGCGGGCGTCAGATTCGCCACCAGGCTGGTCAGCTCCGCACTGTCGGCCGCCAGGTCGTCGAACACAGTCGTATCGGTCATGGCGTCAGCGTGCCCATCGGGCCGATTGGCCGTCCTCTCTCACAGTGCGCCGGAGCTGCACAACGCACGGATGGAGAAGATTCGCCGACCGGGTTGCCACACGATGAAACGGCCGCGGACCCGTGGTGATGCCCTACTCGGTGAGGTCGGTCGATGCCCACGGTTGTCGGATCCCTACGCAGGCTCGCGTTGACGCCCGCATTCGATGCGGTCGGTTTCGCCGCACGGAAGTTTCCGGTGGAGCCGTCGCCGACGGTCACCGCCCTCGAGCGGATCCCGCAGACGGTCGTCTGCGGTTTCGAATGGGGGATCGAGACCCGCAGCCAGTCGGAACTGGAACGCCGGCTCGATCTGCTGGAGGCCGGAGTGCGCGGCTTCGGCTACGAGGGCGCCACCATGGCCTTGACGGTCCGCGACGCGATGGCCGGTGGACGTGGCCGCCGCGCGCAGGCGCTGCTGACCGGACCTGGTGTGCCGCATACGTTCCTGAACTACATCGGGATCGGCTTCGCAATGGCCCGGTTGCCGAGGACGCTGTGGCGCGGTGTGCTGCCCGACCTGAGCGGGACACCGTACTTCCCGACGATGAGCTGGCTGGCCGTCGACGGGTACGGCTTCGACCGCGCCTACTTCGACACTCCGCGCTGGGTCGAGGCCCAACACCGGCCGCGGCCGTACGCCTGGCAGGGCGCCCCGGGGTACTTCCTGCGCGCAGTCGACCAGGGCATCGGCCGTGCGCTCTGGTTCATCCACGGCGCCGCGCCGGCCGCGGTCACCGCCGCGGTCGCCCGCTTCCCCGGTGAGCGGCACGAGGACCTGTGGAGTGGTGTCGGCCTGGCCGCGACCTTCGCCGGCGGCTGCGACTCCTCGGGGCTGACGGCGATGCGGAACGCCGCCGGACCGCATGCCGCCGCCGTCGGGCAGGGAGCAGTCTTCGCCGCCAGGGCCCGCACCTTCTCCGGGACCGTTCCCGAGCACACGCACACCGCCGTGACCGCACTGGCCGGCCTGAGCGTCGACGCCGCCTCCGCACTGGCCGACGACGTGGCGGTCGGCGGCCTGACCGCCGAGGGCCCGGACGTGCCGGCCTACGAGGTCTGGCGTCGGCTGATCCGAACGCGCCTGTGCTTTCCACGGACGACAACACACGATGAGGAGCTTTACCAATGGGGCTGATTGCGACGGTACGGCGGCGGGTGCTCACACCGAACGTCTCGGACACCAAGGTCGCGGTGCGAGGTTTCCACGTGAAGAGCCCGGCCGCCTGCGATCTGCTGGAGACGATCGGCGCCAGTTTCGTCAACGGCTACGCCCGCGCCGCCGAGGCCCGCACGGCCGCTGACGCGGAGCCCGGGTTGGACACGGTGGCGACCCGGTTCCGCGGTTTCGCCTATGAGGGCGCGGCCATGGGGTTCGCCGTTCGCGACGCACTGCCCTTCGGCGGTGGCCTGGTGCGGCAGCTGCTCGAAGGCGCCGGCGATCGGCACGTCTACATGGCCTACGTCGGTGTCGGCTGGGCCATGGCGCGCCTGCCCCGCTTCCGCTGGGCGTCCCTGCACGCCCCTGACCCGCTGCTGCGCTGGCTCGTGATGGACGGCTACGGCTTCCACCAGGCGTACTTCCGCACCCAGCGATACGTGCACGAGCACTACCGCGAGACAGACTTCCCCTATCCGCTGGGTGACCCGCACCCGTACGCGAACCGTGGCATCGACCAAGGCATCGGACGCGCGCTGTGGTTCGTGGGCGGCACATCGGTGGAGCAGGTGCACCGGTTGATCACGGCGTTCCCCGCCGAACGCCGACCGGATCTCTACAGCGGGGTGGGGCTCGCGGCCACCTACGCCGGCGGGGCGGACCGTGCCGAACTGCACGACCTGATGCGGCGCGCGGAGCAGTACCAGCCGCACCTGTCGCAGGGCTCCGCGTTCGCCGCGTCGGCGCGGGCCCGGGCGGGTCTCGTCGTCCCGCACAACGACCTGGGCACCGAGGTGCTGTGCGGGATGTCGGCGATCGAGGCCGCCGCAATCTGCGACATGACCCGTCCGGCCGCCGACGAGGACGACGAGATGCCCGCGTACGAACTCTGGCGCCGGCGGATCCGGCGTGAGTTCGGCGCCTCGCGCTGATGCGGCGCCGCTCGCTTCCGCACGACCGCGGCTGCGGGCTCGAAAACGATATGGAGGCTCGGGGACACATGACGAGGATCGCCGTTGTCGGCATGGCGTGCCGATATCCGGATGCGACGTCGCCCAGGGAGTTGTGGGAGAACGCCCTCGCCGGGCGCCGCGCTTTCCGGCGGCTACCCGACCAGCGCATGCGGCTCGCTGACTACTGGTCACCCGATCCCGCGGCTCCGGACCGGTTCTACGCGCGCAACGCCGCGGTGCTCGAGGGCTGGACCTTCGACCGGGTGGCATACAAGGTCGCCGGCAGCACCTACCGGGCCACGGATCTCACCCATTGGCTGGCGCTGGACGTGGCGGCGGCGGCGTTCGCCGACGCGGGCTTCCCGATGGCGGCCGGTCTGCCGCACGAGCGCACTGCCGTGATCGTGGGCAACAGCCTCACCGGCGAGTTCTCGCGGGCCGGGCAGCTGCGGCTGCGCTGGCCCTACGTGCGGCGCACCGTGGCCGCCGCGCTGACCGAGCAGAAATGGGAAGAGGATCGCCTCGCCGAGTTCCTGGACCGGCTGGAGGCCGATTTCAAGGCGCCGTTCCCGCCGGTCGACGAGGACTCACTCGCCGGTGCGCTGTCCAACACCATCGCCGGCCGGATCTGCAACTATTTCGATCTCAAGGGTGGCGGATACAGCGTGGACGGCGCGTGCTCGTCGTCGCTGCTGTCCATCATCACCGCCTGCCGCGCCCTGGCCGACGACGACGTCGACGTGGCGGTCGCGGGCGGCGTAGACCTGTCCATCGATCCGCTGGAGACGGTGGGCTTCGCCAAGACCGGCGCACTGGCCACCGGTGAGATGCGCGTCTATGACCGCAGATCCAGCGGCTTCTGGCCCGGTGAGGGCTGCGGCATGGTCGTACTGATGCGCGAGGACGAGGCCCGCGCCGCCGGGCACCGGGTGTACGCCACGATCGCCGGCTGGGGCATCTCGTCGGACGGCAAGGGCGGCATCACCCGTCCCGAGGTCGACGGCTACCGGCTGGCCCTGCGCCGCGCGTACGAGCGGGCCGGCTTCCCGATCGACACTGTCGCCCTGTTCGAGGGGCACGGCACCGGCACCAAGGTCGGCGACGCAACCGAGCTGGCGGCTCTGGCGGACGCACGCCGCGCCGCCGGGCCGACCACCGGCCCGGCCGCGATCAGCTCCGTCAAGGCGATGATCGGGCACACCAAGGCTGCGGCCGGGGTGGCCGGATTCATCAAGGCGGTGCTGGCGGTGCACCACGAGGTGCTTCCACCAGCGGTGAGCTGCCCCGAGCCTCTGGAGCTGCTGACCGCGGACGACGCGGTGCTACGGGTGCTGCGTCACGCCGAGGCGTGGCCGGCCGACCAGCCGGTCCGCGCGGGCATCACCGCCATGGGCTTCGGCGGCATCAACACCCACGTCGTGGTGGAGAACGCCCAGCCGACGCGGCGTCCCGGCCTGGACGCCCGGACCGCGGCGTTGACCGGTTCCATCCAGGACGCCGAGCTGCTCGCGTTCGACGGAGACAGCTGGCAGGCCGTCCGGGACAAGGTGAGCCGGCTTGCCGATGTCGTGGGACGTGTCTCCTTTGCCCAGATGGGTGACCTCGCCGACGTGCTGCGCCGGCAAACCGGGGACCGACCGTTCCGGGCCGCCGCGGTGGTCACGTCGCCGGATGATGCCGAGGCCCGGCTGCGCCGGATCTGTGAGCTCATCGACACCGGGCAGGACGCCCTGGCCGGCGGGGACGGAGCGGTCTTCCTCGGCCACGTCACCCGGCCGGGCCGGGTGGGACTGCTCTTCCCCGGTCAGGGCTCCGGTACCGGAACCAGCGGCGGTGCCCTGAGCCGCCGCTTCGCCGAGATCCGCGACGTCTACGCCGACGCGGGACTGCCCGCCCACGGCGATCTGATCGCCACCGAGGTGGCCCAGCCGCGGATCACCACGGGATCGGTCGCCGGACTGCGCACGCTGGACCTGCTGGGTATGTCCGGCACGGTCGCGATCGGTCACAGCCTCGGTGAGCTCACCGCACTGCGCTGGGCCGGCGCGATGGACGACAGCACGCTGCTGCGTGTCGCCACCCGCCGCGGCCAGGTCATGAGCCGGAACGCCGCCTCCGGCACGATGGCCGGCATCGCGGCTCCACCGGAGGTGGTGGAGTCGCTGATCGCGGAACTGCCCGCGGTGATCAGCGGCTACAACGGTCCGGTTCAGACGGTCGTCGCCGGCCCGGAGGACGCCGTGCAGGAGGTCTGTCGCCGTGCCACGCACGCGAGACTGCGGGCCGTACCCCTGGCGGTCTCCGACGCCTTCCACTCGCCCCTGATGGCCCCGGCCGCCGGACAGTTCGCCGCGGCGCTGGCCGACCTCGCGTTCGGACAGGTCGGCCGGCGGGTGATCTCCACCGTCACCGGCGCCGAACTGGAGGCCGGCACCGATCTGGGTGACCTGCTGCATCGGCAGATGACCCAGCCGGTGCTCTTCCATCAGGCAGTGACCACGGCCGCCGCCGACGTTGACATGTTCGTCGAGGTCGGTCCGGGCCAGGTCCTCTCCCGCCTGGCCGAGACCGCGACGGGTGTGCCGGCGGTGTCACTGGACACCGACGACGAGTCCATGCGCAGCCTGTTGCGGGTTGTCGCCGCCGCGTACGTCCGCGGTGCCGCGGGCCTGCCCGCCGTGCTCTTCGACGACCGGCTGGTCCGCCCGGTGCGGGTCGACGACGAGCTCGACGTGCTCAGCAACCCGTGCGAGAACGCTCCCCGGGTGGACGTGCTCGGCGGCGTCGGTCACGGCGCCTGGTCGGCACCGGCCGCCGCCGCGGGACCCGGTCCGGCCGACACCGCGGCCGATTCGGTCGCGGGCGACGACGCGCAGGTCGTCGAGACCACCGCCGACCTGCTGCGGCGGCTCGCCGCAGCCCGCGCCGAGCTGCCGGTGGAGATGGTCCGCGAGGACAGCATGCTGCTGGACGAGCTGCACCTGAGCTCGATCACAGTGGGCTCGATTGTCAACGAGGTGGCCGCCCGGCTCGGCATCCCGCCCGCCGGCACGCCGCTGAACTTCGCCACCGCGTCGGTGCGCGAGCTCGCCGAAACCCTCGACGGACTCCAGGCCGCCGCAGCGGCGGGCACGTTGAACGTCACCGACACGGTGGCCGGTGCGAGCAGCTGGGCCCGGGCCTGGACGATCGATCTCGACCCGCGACCACTGACCGCCGGAGGCCACGAGAGCGGCGTCAGCGGGCGGTGGCGGCTCTACAGCGAGCCCGATCACCCGTTCGCCGAGGAGCTGCGGCACCGGCTCGAGAACGCCGGGATCGGCGCGGGCGTGCTGGTGTGCCTGCCCGCCGAATGCGAGGAAGAGCATCTGGAGTTCGCACTGCGGGGCGCCCAGGAGGCGATGACCGGCGGCGCGGGAGAACGCTTCGTGCTGGTCGAACACGGCCGGGGTGCGGCCGGGCTGGCGAAGACCCTGCGGCTGGAGAGCACCGGTACGCGGGTCACGATCGTGCACACCCCGCCGACCGCCGACGCGGTCACCCGCGTGGTGGACGAAGTGCGCGCCACCCGGGACTTCGCCGAGGTCGTCTACGGTGCGGACGGCGTACGCCGGGTGCCGACGCTGCGGGCCATGCCGATCCGGGCGGCCCGAGAGGTCTCGCCGCTCGATGCCACCGACGTCCTTCTGGTCACCGGCGGAGGCAAGGGCATCACCGCCGAGTGCGCCCTGGCTGTCGCGGTGGACACCGGCGCGAAGATCGCCGTGCTGGGCCGCTCGGACCCTGAGCACGATGCGGAACTGGCCGCGAACCTGGAGCGCATGGCCCGCCACGGCGCAACGGTGCGCTACGCGCGGGCCGACGTCACCGACCGGGCACGGCTCGCCGGCGCGGTGGCCGAACTCAGCGCCCAGCTGGGACCGATCACGGCAGTACTGCACGGCGCCGGCCGCAACGAACCGGCCGGGCTGCCGAGCCTGCGTACCGACGAACTGCGCCGCACCTTCGCACCGAAGGTCGACGGCCTGCGCAACGTGCTCGACGTGCTCGACCCGGAACAGCTGCGGCTGCTGGTCAGCCTGGGCAGCATCATCGGCCGCTCCGGGCTGCGCGGCGAGGCGCACTACGCCGTGGCCAACGACTGGATGGCCCGGCTGACCCGCGAGTTCGGCGAACGCCACCCCCGGTGCCGCAGCCTGTGCCTGGAGTGGTCGGTGTGGTCGGGCGTCGGTATGGGCGAGCGGCTGTCGGTCATCGAGAACCTGACCCGGGAGGGCATCACGCCGATCACCCCGGCGCAGGGCGTCGACGTGCTGCGCCGGCTGCTGGCCGACGCCGACGCGCCGCCGGTGGTCGTGATCAGCGGGCGCACCTCGGGCATCGACACGATCCGCTACGACCGGCCCGAACTGCCGCTGCTCCGCTTCGTACAGCAGCCGCTGATCAGCTATGCGGGCGTGGAACTGGTGACCGAGACCGAGCTCAGCGTCGGCACCGACCCGTACCTCGGCGACCATCTGCTGGACGGCAGCCTGCTGTTCCCCGCCGTGCTGGGCATGGAGGCCATGGCCCAGGTCGCTGCCGCCGTCACCGGTCAGGACCGGGCCCCGGTCATTGAGGACGCACAGTTCCTGCGGCCGATAGTGGTGCCGCCGGACGGCACGACGCGCATCCGGGTCGCCGCGGTGGTGACCGACACCGACACCGTCGAGGTCGTCATCCGCAGTGAGGAGACCGGCTACGCCGCCGAGCATTTCCGGGCCAGGGTGTGCTTCACCGCTGAGAAGATCCCGCAGGGCCCGCCCGAGCAGACCGCGGAACAGCTCCCGCTGGTGCCGCTCGATCCGCAGACCGAGCTGTACGGCGACATCCTCTTCCAGGGCGGCCGGTTCCAGCGGCTGCGGGCATATCACCGGGCCGCCGCCCGCGAGGTCGACGCGACGGTGGAGCTGACGCCGGCCGGCTGGTTCGCCGGATACCTGCCCGACCGCCTGCTGCTGGGCGACCCGGGAGTACGGGACGCGCTGATGCATGGCAACCAGGTCTGTGTCCCGCACGCCACGCTGCTGCCCTCGGGCATCGAGCGGGTGTACGCGGGCGGAGCGGCCCTGTCAGGCACCGGCGAGCTGCGCTATTGCGCGACCGAGCGGCGGCAGGACGGCGACACCTACGTCTACGACATCGCGGTCCGCGACGCCGACGGCCAGGTCGTCGAGCGCTGGGAGGGACTCACCCTGCAGGCCGTCCGCAAGAACGACGGCTCCGGCCGGTGGGCGGCACCTCTGCTGGGCACGTACCTGGAACGCGTCGGCGGGCAACTCACCGGCAGCGGCGTGCGGGTGTCCGTGGAGCCGGACGACGTGCCCGACCCGCGGCGGCCGCTCTCCTACGTCGAGGCGAGGCGGTCCCGCTCGGCCCGGGCCCTGTCCCGGCTCACGGGACAGGTGACGCCGGTGCGGCACCGCACGGACGGGCGCCCCGAGATCGACGGTGGCACGGTCTCGATGGCGCACGGCGCGGGGGTCACCCTCTGCGTTCTCGGTACCGGTGCGGTGGGCGCCGACATCGAAGTGGTCACCGAGCGCTCGCTGACCGAATGGCGTGGCTTGCTCGGCACGAACGCCGCTCTGCTGGCCGATCTCGGCGACGGGCCCGGGCTCGACGTCACCGGGACCCGGATCTGGGTGGCGCTCGAGTGCCTGCAGAAGGCCGGGCAGCCGCCGACGGCGCCGCTGACGGTCCTGCCGGCGCATGAACCGGGGTGGCTGGTGTTCGCCTCCGGCCGGCTGCAGATCGCCACGTTTGTCGCCGCTCTGCGCGGCGGACCGGACCAGACCGTTTTCGGGATCTTGTCGGAAGGACGTCGAGCAGGATGAACCGTCACTTCGAGTACCGGCACGTGGTGGGTTTCGAGGAGACCAACCTCGTCGGCAACGTCTACTACGTCAACTATCTGCGCTGGCAGGGCCGCTGCCGGGAGATGTTCCTCCGGGAGCGGGCCCCGGCGGTCCTGGCCGATCTGCAGGACGACCTCAAGCTGTTCACGCTGCGGGTCGACTGTGAGTTCTTCGCCGAGCTGGCGCTCTTCGACGAGCTTTCCATCCGCATGCGGCTGGTCGAGCTGGCACAGACCCAGATCGAGTTCGGGTTCGACTACGTACGCCTGACCGCCGGCAACGAGACTCTGGTGGCTCGTGGCACCCAGCGCATCGCCTGCATGCGCGGCCCGAACACCCGTACGGTGCCCACCCGCGTGCCCGACGCGCTCGTCGAGGCCCTGGCGCCGTACACGGCGGTGCGAGCCTGATGGGGTCTCCCGACGACGAAACGGTCCGGGCCACCGTGCTCGACGAGCGCCGGCACCTACGACGCGCCTTCGGCGCCTTCGCCACCGGCGTCACGGTGGTGACCATCGGTGGTGGCAACCCGCACGGTATGACGGCCAACTCGTTCACCACGGTCTCCCTGGATCCACCGCTGGCGCTGGTGTGCGTCGACCGTCTGGCCGTCATGCACGCGAGGCTGGAGGTGTCGTCCGTCTTCGGTGTCTCGGTGCTGGCCGCCGGGCACGAGAAGGTGGCCCGCTATTTCGCCGACGGCGACCGCCCCACCGGTCCCGCCCAGTTCGCCGACGTGGACTGGGAGCCGGGGCAGACCACCGGCGTACCGATGATCTCCGGGGCCCTCGCCTGGTTCGAGTGTGAGGTCTGGCGCCGGTACCACGGTGGTGACCACACCATTTTCGTCGGCCGGGTGCTCACCGCCGAGCAGTGCGGCGACGACGAAGGACTGCTCTTCCACTACGGGGAGCTGTCCTCATGACGGGCGCCCGGGCGCCGGGTCCGTCGCGATGGTCGGCGCTGCGGCAGCTGATGGTCATGTCCCGCGACCGGCTGGGGATGATGACGGCCGCCGCGGCCGGCTACGGCGACGCCGTCCGTATCCCGGTCGGTCACAAGACCCTGCATTTCTTCAATCATCCGGACACCGTGAGGCACGTGTTGGCCGACAACGCCGGAAACTACCGCAAGGGTATCGGCCTGACCCATGCCCGCCGGGCTTTGGGCGACGGGCTGCTGACCAGCGAGGGGAAGCTGTGGCATAAACAGCGCCGGGTGGTCCAACCCTCGTTTCAGGCCAAGCGTCTGGCCCGGCAGGCCGGCGCGGTCGCCCAGGAGGCGGAACGGCTGGTCCGCCGGCTGCGCAAGCAGATCGGCGGGGACGCCGTCGACATGGCGCCGGCGATGACCGACCTCACGCTCGGCATCCTCGGCCGCACCTTGCTGGACGCCGATCTGACCCCCTTCGGCGGGCTCGGTGCTGCGTTCGACGCCGTGCAGAACCAGGCGATGTTCGAGCTGACGTCGTTGAGCACGGTCCCCATGTGGGTGCCGCTGGCCCATCAGCGCCGGTTCCGCCGGGCTCGGAGCGAGCTGCAGATGGTCGTCGACCAGTTGGTGGCCGGGCGCCGTGACGACGCGGCCGGCCGCGACGACGTGCTGTCCCGGCTGATCGTCTCGGCCGGCCAGGAAGACGACCCGCGCGTGGTGCGCACCCGGCTGCGCGACGAACTGGTGACCCTCCTGCTCGCCGGCCATGAGACCACCGCGAGCACCCTGAGCTGGACGCTGGCGATGATCGACCAGCATCCGGAGGTTCGCGAGCGGCTGCACGCCGAGGCGGTCACAGCACTGGGGAGCCGGTTGCCCACTCACGCGGACCTGCGCCGGCTTCCCTACACCACCATGGTGGTGGAGGAGGCGATGCGGCTCTATCCGCCGGTGTGGTTGCTGCCGCGGCAGGCGCTGGCGGCGGACGAGATCGGCGGCTACGGGGTGCCTGCCGGAGCGGACGTACTGGTGTGCCCGTACACGCTGCACCGGCACCCGGCGCTGTGGGACGACCCGCAGCGTTTCGATCCCGAGCGCTTCGACCCGGCGCGGACGCGGAGCCGTCCTCGTTACTCCTACATCCCGTTCGGTGCAGGCCCGAGAGTCTGCGTCGGCAGCAACCTCGCCATGATGGAAGCGGTCTTCGTGATCGCCATGCTGTCGCGTGAGCTCCGGCTGGTGAGCGCCGCGGGGCACCGGCCGCAGCCCCAGCCGATGTTGTCGCTGCGGATGCGCGGCGGCCTGCCGATGACAGTGCACGCGGCGTGAAGGGTGTCTCGCGGATCCTGCCGGGATCCGCGAGACACCCTCGCCGGGTGGACCTCAGGCGGCGCGCGGGGTGGATGGAAGGACCGGACCGAGCGAGCGCGGCAGCGACAGCACGGCCGGGGGGTCGAAGGTGCGCAGTGGCCGAAGGTCGACGTCGACCGTCCGCATCGACGCTCGATGGTGCAGGACGAGTGGCCCCGAGCGGGCCCCGCAGCCGTGCCGTCTCGTGCACCGTCCCGACTCGACGGGATGCGCGACCAGATGCCAGGTTCCGGCCCGGATGCCGTCCAGCCGAAAGGGTCCAGGCGCCGATGTGACGGTCCAGCTTTCCGGTAGCCCCTCCGCTATCGACTCCGGAAACAGTCCGACAAATACGGCGCCGCCATCATCCGTACATTGAGTGCGCAGATGGCCACTGATGGTCGCGGGATGGATCGCGGGCGAGGCGCGGGAGAGAGTGGCTTCGCCGCGTCGGCGGAACGTGATCGGGGTGAGTCCGACGCTGCGGTTGAAGCGCCCGCTGAAGGTGCTCACGCTGGTGTAACCCACCGACGTGCCGATGTCGGCGACCGTGCGCGTGGTCGTCCGCAGTAGCCGCTTGGCCTCTTCCATCCGCAGGGATGTGAGGAATCTTCCCGGCGATATTCCGGTTACCCTCTGGAAGACCCGGCTGAAATGGAATTTGCTGAACATGGCGGCGCGGGCCATGTCGTCCAACGATAACTCTTCGCCCACATTGCTCCGCATCATGGAAATGGCTCGCCCTACCGCCTCTTCCGTCGACAAATTGAATCCTTCCGGTGCCTCGGTGTTGCGGTCGCACCCGCAGCCACCGGTCATTCTCCGGTCGAGGAAATGGCCGGCGAGAACCTGCGGGTGGGTGCGGATCAATGCTAGCGGTGCGTTATGGGGGGAGCAACACCCAGTTACCGTCGGCCTTGCGTCTAATACTGGCCGGTAACGCCACGGGCTGGGCAGATATTTGCGCTATCCACCCTTGCCCTGAGTTATGGGTCAGGGCCCCGAATGGCAGCAATGTCCAGCGTCAACGGTAAATACCTGCATCGGCAGTGCACGACGCTCCAGGGGGCCGAGCCTTCGCTGGGTCTGCATCTCTGGGGGCCGGCCGTGCGGCGCTTCAGCACTATGGGGTCAGTGATGCCCCGGTGCGCCGGGTGACCGATTGATCCAATATGACCGTGGAGGCACCCAGATGCGCATATCCGAACTGAGTGGGCGGAGCGGTGCTTCGGTTCCGACGATCAAGTTCTACGTGCGCGAGGGGTTGCTGGCTCCGGGCCGGCTGACCAGTGGCCGGCACGCCGAGTATGACGACGACCATGTGTCGCGCATCCACCTCATCAGGACGCTGACCGTCATGGGGAGGATGACGATCTCGGCGGCCCGTGACGCGCTGCGGGCGATCGACGAGCGCGGCATCGAGGTGCGCGGGCTGTGCAGCGTCGTGAACGCCGCCCTCTTCAGTGAGCCGGCCGGCACGGCCGACCTGCCCATGCGGGGCGGTGTGCAGCAGCGCATCGACGCGTTTCTCGCCCAGCTGGGCTGGCAGGTCGACGATGATTCCCCGAGCCGGGTCACCCTGTCCCGGGTGTTCACCGCCCTGGAGCGGCTCGGCGGCGACGGAGCCCACCTGGACGTGGAGGCATTGGCGCCCTACGCGCGGGCGGCGGCCCGCCTGGCCGATCTCGAGAAGCGTGCGCTGCCCCGCAGCGTCGACTCCTCCCAGGAGGCCGGACGGGCTGTGGCCCGCGCGGTCCTGTACGAGGTGGCGCTCTCGTCGTTGCGACGGATGGCGCGTGAGCACCTGATCGCCTCCTGGGACGAAGGGCAGGGGGGTGGGCCCGTCCGGCCGGATGACGCCCCGGCAGCCGAACGGCTATATGACGTTCAGTGATCATGGCAGAGCAATCGGTGAGAAGACACGCAGTGCCCGGCGCCCTGATGATGACTGTGGTTCGAGATCGGGCCCTGACGGGATTGCCGTCAGCCCGAACTCGGTCGGCGATCCGGCCGCGCGTTTGTCCTGTCGGGCGAACCCGCGAACACGGATCGTGATACCACCGCGGCGCGAATGCCGGCGATCGCCATCCTGGGCGGGAGTGCCGATTGCCGCATTCGCGTCGCGGGCAAACGGCGCGCGGTTCTGCCTTCGCCGATCATCAGCTGCGAACGCTGAATTCAAACCGCCTCATGTCCGAATGCGGTGCTGAGCCGCGGCGTCGCCGCACGGCGTCGGGCCGAAAAGGTATCGCCGCTGAAAGGGAGACCTCTTGTCCTCGCAACCGGTCGGCGTATTGCGTCGGCTCATACCCGCGATCGTCGTCCTGCTTCTGCTGACCGGCGCCTACGGCCTGGCCCGGCTGCCGTCGGCCTCGAGCGCCGACCGGGCGTCGCTGGCCTCCGATTTCGGGTTCACAAAACTGCCGATCGCCCTGCCCGAAGGACTGACGTACCGTACGGTCCGCGACGTCAATCCCGAATACGAGCACATCCGTTCCTGGATCTCGTCGGTAGGCGCCGCGATCGCGGTGAACGACCTCGACAGCGGCGGCCACGCCGACGACCTCTGCCTGGTGGACTCGCGCAGCGACGCGGCGATCGTCACCCCAGCACCCGGTACGGGCGGCACCTACCGTCCGTTCGTCCTCAACCCGGCACCGCTGCCCGTGCACGACGCGATGGCGCCGATGGGCTGCCTGCCGGGCGACTTCAACGAAGACGGCCGGATGGACCTGCTCGTGTACTACTGGGGACGTACGCCGATCATGTTCCTGCACCGGGCCGGGTCAGGACCCCTGAGCAACGCCACGTACCAGCCGACGGAGCTCATCCCGCAGGCCACCACGCCCGGCTACCGCGGTGCGCTGTGGAACACCAACGCCGTCACCGCGGCGGACTTCGACGGCGACGGCCACGTCGACCTCGGCATCTTCAACTACTTCCCCGACACCCAGGTGCTCGACGAGCACGGCCTGGCCAACGTCCAGATGAACGACTCCATGTCGCACGCGCGCAACGCCGGCGGTGCACACGTGATGCGCTGGACCGCGGCCACCGCCGGGGACCGCCCGTCGGTCACCTTCACCGAACAACAGGCCCTCGACCCGGCCGCCGCGACCGGCTGGACGCTCGGCTCCGACAGTGCGGACCTCGACGGTGACCTGCTGCCGGAGCTCTACCTCGCCAACGACTTCGGCCACGACCGCATGTTCCACAACATCTCGCGTCCCGGGCAGATCCGCTTCCAGCTGGTGGACGGTAAACGCGACGCGGTCACCCCCAAGTCACTGGTGCTCGGCCACGACTCCTTCAAGGGCATGTCGGTGGAGTTCGGCGACCTGCTCGGAGCCGGCCGATACGACCTCTTCGTCAGCAACATCACCACGTCGTGGGGGCTGGAGGAGAGCAACTTCGTCTGGCTCAACACCGCCGCGAGCCCGGCCGAGGCCAGAAACACTCTGGCCGAGGGCACCGCGCCGTTCCGCAACGAAGCGGCGGACATGAACCTGGCCTGGGCCGGGTGGGGCTGGGACGCCAAGATGGCCGACTTCGACAACGACGGCGACGTCGAGGTGGTGCAGGCGCTCGGCTTCATCAAGGGCTCCATCAACCGTTGGCCCTGGCTGCAGGAACTGGCCATGAGCAACGACCTCATGCTGCGCAACCCGGCGATGTGGCCCAAGGCCGAGCCCGGCGACGACGTCGCAGGATCGCAGCCGTTCGCGTTCTGGGCCGCCGAGGGCAACGGCCGCTTCGCCAACATCGGCCCTGAGCTCGGCATGACCGACTCGACCCCCAGCCGCGGCGTCGCGGTCGCCGACATCGACGGCGACGGGGCTCAGGACTTCGCCGTGGCACGTCAGTGGGGTGCGCCCGACTTCTACCGCAACACGACCGCCGATGCCGGCGACTTCCTCGGCCTGCGGCTCTACCGGCCGGCGGTCGGCGGTGCGGCGGACGTCGTCGGCACTCCGGCGTACGGGGCTCAGGTGCGTGTCACCACCGACGACGGGCGCGTCCGGGTGGCGCAGGTCAACGGCGGCGGGGGTCACTCCGGCAAACGCAGCTTCGACGTGGTCGTCGGCCTCGGAGACCAGGGCGCCCGCCCGGTCACCGCCGAGATCACCTGGCGTGACCTGCAGGGCACGTCGCACATCCGGTCGCTCCCGCTCAGCACCGGCTGGCACGACCTCATGCTGACCGCCGACATCGAGGAGCTGACGTCATGACCACTGTGCAGCCCGCGCGTACCGAACTTCTCGCCCCGGCCGCACCGCCGGACAGCGCCGTAGCGCCGGCCGTGTCCCCGAAAGCAAAGCCGGACCCCCGTTACCTGGCACTGCGCAACTTCGCCATCTCGATGTCGGTCTTCAACATCCTGGGCTACGCCGTCCTCGGCTTCGAGCAACCGTGGTCCTGGCCGTTCTTCGCCCTCGCGATCGGCTACACGGCCGAGATCCTCATCGAGGCCATCACGGCCAAGGTCCACAACCGGGCCCCCGCGTACGCGGGCAACGGCTTTCGGGGATGGTTCACCTTCCTGCTGCCGGCACACATCACCGCGCTCGCTGCCAACATGCTGCTCTACGCCAACGATCGGTTCTGGCCCATCGGCTTCGCAGTCCTGGTCGGTATCGGCCAGAAGACACTGTTCCGCGCACCGGTCAAGGGCCGCATGCGTCACTTCATGAACCCGTCGAACCTCGGCATCTCGGCCGCCCTGCTGTTCTTCCCGTGGGTCAACGTGGCGCCGCCGTACCACTTCACCGAGAACGTGCCCGCCATGATCAGCATCTTCATCCCGGTCGTCATCATCACCTCGGGCACCGTGCTCAACGCCATGCTCACCAAGAAGGTACCGCTCATCATCGGCTGGCTCGGTGGTTTCGTCATTCAGGCGCTGCTGCGATGGTGGATCTGGGACGTGGCGATCTGGGCGGCCCTGATCCCGATGACGGGCGTCGCATTCGTGTTGTTCACCAACTACATGATCACCGATCCGGGAACCACGCCGTCGCGCGCCAGGAATCAATTCATGTTCGGTTCCGGTGTGGCCATGGTGTATGGTCTGCTCCTCGTTTTCAACATCGTTTACACGTTGTTTTTCGCGGTGACCATCGTCTGTTTGATCCGCGGTGTCAGCCTGTGGGTGCTGTGGTGGCGCGAGCGTCGTGACGCGGTCGTGGCACCCGCCGGGCAGTCCGCGGCACCTACTCCCGCCGGTGCCGCCGCTGCCCGCTGATCGATAGCGCCAGCTGCACGTAAGCACCCCCTTTCTGGCCGGCCCGGACCTCGTCCGGGCCGGCCAGGAGTGTGTGGCGAGCCGGGGGAGTGGATCCGGGATCCGGGCCGGACCGATCCTCTCGCAACATGCGGTATTGAGGGCAATCTCTGAGATGCCCAAGGCGGCCGGTCCCGAGAGGATTACCCGAGTCAACACCTCGTTAAAACGAGCGTTCAGCGTTCCGGAATACGTCGGATTTGGTCCATATTCGTCGGTGAACAACGCATCTTCACGCTGGGGGAAATTGATGGGTAGTCACTTCGAGAATGCCGTCGTACGCGCTGTGGAAATGATGCGCTCCAATATGGGCGAGCCGGTCACAGTGGACGACATGGCCCGCGCGGCGATGTTCAGCAAGTTTCACTTCACCCGGATCTTCCAGCGGGTCACCGGAATCTCCCCCGGCCGCTTCCTGTCGGCCATGCGTCTGCAAGAGGCCAAGGACCTGCTGCTGTCCACGAGCATGAACGTGGCAGACATCAGTGTCCACGTCGGCTACAACAGCGTGGGCACCTTCAGTTCCCGCTTCACCCGAAGCGTCGGGCTCCCGCCGACTGAGTACCGCCGCAGCCGCGGCGTCAGCCCCATGGTGCTCAGCGGCGAGCCCGAGGAACACGGGTGCGAGCGCTCCGAGGGCGTGGTGTCGGGCTACATCTCGGTGCCATCGTCCGCGGAGGTCGACGTCACCTTCATCGGCCTGTTCCACACCTGGGTGCCAGAGGGCCGGCCGGTCCGCTGTGCCATCCAGCGCGGCTCCGGGCGCTTCATCCTCGACAAGGTGCCGGACGGGATCTGGTACCTGCTGTGCCAGGGCGTCGTCAAGGACGCACCGGCGGTCGATCCCGACACCATGAATCCGCCCGCTTTGCGCGTGGGCAGCTTCGGCCCGATCCGTATCCACGATGGTAACGCGGTCCACGCCAACGTCCGGCTGCGTACCGCGAGGGTGTACGACCCGCCGCTGCTGCTGGCCCTGCCCGACGCGCGCACCGTGACCCCGATCCGCCCGCACCGCCAACACGCCGGGCTCGTCGGCCGCGCCGCCTGAGCCGGCCCTCGCGCTCCACCCCGGTCGCGGCGGCGTGCCGCGCACCGGCAGATCCCGCTACAAGGAGGCACCCTGATGACCCACGAACCACCCACGCGGCCGGAGCTCGTCCGGCGGGCGTGCGATCTCGTGCCGCTGTTGCAGAAGTTCGCCGGCTGGTCGGAGGAGAACCGGCGGGTGCACGACGACGTGATCGACGCGATGTCGCAGGCCGGCATCTTCCGCATGCGGACCCCGGCGCGCTACGGGGGCTTCGAGTGCGACACCCGCACCCTCGCCGACGTCGCCACCGAGCTTGCACGCGGGGACGGCTCGGCCGCGTGGGTGGCCTCGGTCTACTGGATCCCGACCTGGATCGCCTCGCAGTTCCCCGCCGAGGTCCAGGCCGAGGTCTTCGCCGATCCCGACGTGCGGGTCTGCGGCACGCTCAGTCCGACCGCGACGGCCGCGCCCGCACCCGGCGGCGTGGTCGTCAACGGCAGGTGGAGTTTCATCACCGGCGCTGCCCACAGCCAGTGGCAGGAGATCATCGCGGTACGGATGGAGCCGGATCGCGAGCCAGAGCCGATCGTGGCGCTGGTGCCCATGACCGACCTGCAGATCGTCGACGACTGGCAGACCTCCGGGCTGCGCGGCACCGGCAGCGTGAGCACGATCGCCCGGGACGTCTTCGTCCCGCAACAGCGGATCATGTCGCTCGGCGCGGTCATCCAAGGCCGCACCGGCGAGGGCGGCACCGAGGGGGCCATCTACCGCGCGCCACTGCTTCCCGTAGCGTCCGCCTCGTCGGCCGGCACGACCCTCGGACTGGCCAAGGCGGCGTACGCCACCTTCCTGGAGCGGCTCGAGGGCCGGCGCATCACCTACACCGACTACGCCAGCCAGCAGGCAGCGCCGCTGACCCACCTGCAGGTCGCCGAGGCGGCCACGAAGATCGACCAGGCAGAGTTCCACGTCCACCGGCTCACCTCGACGGTGGACACCAAGGCCGCCCAGGCGCACCTCTGGACGCTCGAGGAGCGGGTGCGGGCACGCGCCGACATGGGCGCGGCCGTGCGGCTCGCCCGGGAAGCCGTCGACATCCTGGCCGACGCCAGCGGCGGTTCCTCCATCTTCGCCGACGTGCCCATCCAACGCATCCGCCGCGACATCCAGGCCCTGAGCCTGCACGCGCTCATGCATCCCGACACCAACGCGGAGCTGTACGGCCGGATCCTCTGCGGCCAGCCGCCCAACACCCAGTACCTGTGACCGTCCCGCAGGCCGTCGTTCCCCGCCGGCCATGAGCAAGGAGCAGACCATGACGAACCCCAGCGTGGCCGACCACGCCGCCGTCGCCACCCTTCCCAACCGCATCGTGCAGGCGTGGGCCGAGCAGGACCCCGACAGCTTCGCCGAGGTGTTCACCGACGACGGCACGATGATCCTGCCGGGCGTGTTCCTGCGCGGACGCGACGAGATCCGGGCCTTCATGGGCGAGGCGTTCGCCGGGCCGTACAAGGACACGAAGGTGACCGGAGACCCGATCGGCCTGCGGTTCCTCGGCGGCGACGTCGCCATCCTGCATACCGACGGCGGCTTCCTGATGGGCGCCGACACCAAGGTCTCCGACAGCAACGCCGTGCGGGCCGCCTGGCTGGTGGTCAAGCAGGACGGCACGTGGCGTCTCGCCGCCTACCAGAACAGTCCGAAGTTCGCCGCCTGAGGCACACATCGCGCTACCGGCTCCCCACCACGGCGGTGGGGGGCCGTGCCGGCGTGTGCGCCGCCCCGCGCGCATCGGGCATGAAGGAGGGGACGGTCGGCAGCTCCGTCCCCTCCGCACCCACCGCTGCCAGTCATCTACCAGCAATGAGGCCCACCACCATTGGGCGCTTGAGCGCCGGATCGGGTCCACCTCTGGAATGCGACAGCCCGCTCGCCAAGGCCGCATCCGCAGAGGTGCCGCCGCTGCCGCGGCGATGACAAGGTCGGGACATCGGACGCCACCGGAAGACATCGAGGACATCGTGACTGGTTACGACATCAACCGGATCCGCGGCGACTTCCCGATCCTCGGCCGCTCGATCCACGGCCAACCCCTGGTGTACCTCGACTCCGCCAGCACCGCGCAAACGCCGCACCAAGTGCTCGAGACGATGGACGCCCACCAGCGTGGCTGCCACGCCAACGTCGGTCGCTCAGCGCACACGCTGGCCACCGCGGCGACGGCGGCCTACGAGGACGCCCGCGCACAGGTGGCCGGCTTCCTCGGCGGCCACGATCCGGACGAGGTCATCTTCACCAAGAACGCCACCGAGGCGCTGAACCTTGTCGCCGGGGCGTTCCGCTCCCGCAGCGCCCACACCGGCGGCGATCCTCGCTTCCTGCTCGGTCCCGGCGACGAGATCGTCGTGACCGAGATGGAGCACCACTCCAATCTGCTGCCGTGGCAGCAGGTTTGTGAGCGCACCGGCGCCACGCTGCGCTGGCTGTCATTGACCGACGACGGCCGGCTGGACCTCTCCGACCTGGACGCTGTGATCGGGCCGCGCACCCGGCTGGTGTCCTGGGTGCACGTCTCCAACATCCTCGGCACGGTCAACCCGACGCAGTGCATCGTCGCGCGGGCACGAGCCGTCGGAGCGCTGACGGTGCTCGACGCCTCCCAGTCCGTGCCGCATCGCCCCGTCGACGTCGGCGTGCTCGACGTGGACCTGCTCGCCTTCAGCGGTCACAAGATGTGTGGCCCGACCGGCGTGGGCGTGCTGTGGGGACGCACGGACGTGCTTGCCGCCATGCCGCCGTTGCTCACCGGCGGCGGCATGGTCGCCGACACGTCGATGACCGGCGCCGCGTTCCGGGCCTCGCCGGCGCGCTTCGAGGCCGGCACTCCGCCGATCGCGCAGGCGGTCGGCCTCGGCGCGGCGGCGCGCTACCTCAACGACGTGGGCATGACCGCCGTCGCCCGGCACGAGCAGCGACTGGTCGGGCACGCCGTCGACGGCCTGGCCGACGTTCCGGGACTACGCCTGTTCGGCCCGCCGGATCGCGCCGGGGTCATCGCGTTCGTCGTCGCCGGTGCCGACGCCCACGACATCGGTGCGCATCTTGATCAGGCCGGTGTGAAGGTACGCGTCGGCCGGCACTGCGCCGGGCCGGTCTGCGCCCGATTCGGGGTGCCGGCCATGGTGCGCGCCTCGTTCCACCTCTACACGACGATCGCGGACGTGGAGGCCCTGGTCAAAGGCGTCGACGCGGCTCGCCGGCAGCTTTGCTGAGATTGGAGTCCGGTGGCAGACATGCTGCTCATTCCCGCGGCGACGTTCGATCAGGGCTCGCCGAAGGCGGCGCTGGACTGGTTGATGAGCCAGGACCAGCCACTGCCGCGGATCTGGTTCGCCGACGAGACGCCGCAGCGGCCCGTGGTCCTCGCCCCGTACCGCATCGACCGGTATCCCGTCACAGTCGCGCAATTTCGCGCGTTCGTGCGGGCCACGGGATTCCGCACCGACGCGGAGGAACGGGGCTTCGGCCTGGTCTACGCCGAACACGGCTGGACCGAGCGCTCCGGCGTCCACTGGCAGGAGCCGGGCGGACCCGGCACGGCCGCCGTAACTGCCGACGACCATCCCGTCGTGCACATGTCCTGGCGGGACGCCAGCGCCTACGCGCGGTGGGCCGGTAAGCGCCTGCCGACCGAGGGGGAGTGGGAGTACGCGGCGCGCGGCGCAGAGTTCCGGCTGTGGCCGTGGGGCGATGACTGGGACGACAAGCGCGCCAACACCGCCGAGCTGCACGCCACCAACGGACTCACCACGCTCGAGGCGTGGCAGCAGTGGTGGCAGACAGTGTGCCGCCGCGACGGGCCGCTGCCCCAGACCACCGCCGTCGGCAGCTTCTCCCCGCAGGGCGACAGCCCGTTCGGCTGTGCCGACATGGCCGGCAACGTCTATGAGTGGACCTCCACGCTGTCGCAGCTCTACGACGAGGCGACCGTGTGCGACCCCACCGTGCGCAAGGCCATGGGCACCTACCGCGTGATCCGTGGCGGCTCCTGGATGAACTTTCGGTACCAGGTGCGCTGCAGCGAACGCATGCACGGCGACCCGCTCGGCTGGTCAACCTTCGCGCACGGCTTCCGTTGCGTGCAGGACGCCTGAACACCTGGAGGAATCGTGGTGAGGATCCAAGTGCCCTCGGTCTGGAACCCGGAGGGGCGCACCGATTTCGAAGCCGACGAGGGTCCGCTTCCCGAGGTCATCCGGCGCTTCGCCGAGGCATATCCGGTGATGCGCCGCCGCCTGCTCGACGCGGCCGGTGAGCCGCTGCTGTACGTCAACGTCTGCGTCGGTGACGAGCTCATCCCTCGGCATATGCGCCGGGACACCGTCGTGCCGGCGGGGGCGACCGTCACCATCATCGCGCCGATGGCGGGCGGGTGATGCCGGCGTTGCGCCAGATGCGTTTGGTGCGTCAGGGCCCTCCCGAGGTCCTCACCGCATGGTCGGGCCGGCTGAGGCCGCCGGCCGCCGGCGAGGTCCTGGTTAGGCTGGCCGTGGCCGGGGTCAATGTCGTCGACCTGCACCAGCGAAGCGGGGCCTACCGGGTGGCTCTGCCGATGGTTCCCGGCATCGAGGGCAGCGGCACGGTGATGGACATCGGCCCGGGCGTCACCGGCGTCGCCGCGGGGGACCGGGTCGCCTGGTTCGGGGTCGCGGCGTCCTACGCCAGCCACTGCCTGGTGCCGGCCGATCGGCTGCTGCCGGTGCCGGACGAGATCAGCCTCGTCGACGCGGCCGCCGTGCTGGTGCACGGAATGACCGCACACCTTCTCGCCACCGACGTCGTGGCGCTGCAGAAGTCCTCGACGTGTCTCGTGCTGGCCGCCTCCGGTGGCGTCGGGGGCCTGCTGTGCCAGCTCGCGGCCCGGGCCGGTGCCACCGTCATCGCGGCGGTGGGCAGCGCGGACAAGGTGTCCGCGGCACGCGCCGCGGGAGCCGCCCACGTCGTCACCTACGGCGGCGACGCGTTCGCCGCGGAGGTACGGACGCTGACCGGCGGTGTCGACGTGGTCTACGACGGTATCGGCCACGACACGGCAGCCGACGCTCTGCCGTGTCTGCGCCCGCGGGGCACCTACGTGCTCTACGGCGCGACCGGCGGCCGCGCCGCGCCGCTCGATCCGCAGGCACTCAGGGCCGCAGGGTCGCTGTTTCTGACCGCTCCCTCGCTGGCGCACTACGACGACACACGTACGGCGGTGCTGCGTCGTGTTGCAGCTGTGTTCGCCCTGGTCGCCGACGGGACGCTGCGCGTGCGTGTGCACGCCCGCTATCCGCTGGAACAGGCTGCCGAGGCGCACCGCGCGCTTGAGTCGCGAGCCACGATCGGCAAGCTGCTGCTCGTGCCCTGAGGGTTCGTCCCCGCGACGGCGGTCCGGTTCTGGCCGGGCCGCCGCCGCTTCCTATTTTCCGAGAGGACGTCGTCGTGAAGGCACTCGTATTGGCGGGCGGATCCGGCACCCGGCTGCGGCCCTTCAGCCACTCCCTGCCCAAACAGCTGATCCCGGTGGCGAACCGGGCGGTGCTGTCCTACGTGCTCGGCAACGTACGCGCGGCCGGCGTGACCGAGGTCGGCATCATCGTCAGCAACGGCGCCGAGGCCATCCGCCAGGCGTTCGGCGACGGGGCGGACCACGGGATGCGTCTCACCTACCTGACCCAGTCCCAGCCCCTCGGACTGGCTCACGCCGTGCGGGTGGCCCGGCCCTTCCTCGGTGTCGACGACTTTGTGGTCCACCTCGGTGACAACATGCTGGCTGACGGCATCGCCGAGACGGTGGCCCGGTTCCGCCGGGATCGGCCCGCTGCCCACCTGGTCGTGCAGAAGGTCGCCGATCCCCGCGCGTTCGGTGTGGTGGAGCTCGACGCCCGGGCCCGGGTACGGCGCCTGGTGGAGAAGCCGTCTGAACCGCGCAGCGATCTCGCGCTCGTCGGGGTCTATGTCTTCACCGCGGCCGTGCACGCCGCCGTGGACGCCATCACGCCCAGCGCCCGCGGCGAGCTCGAACTCACCGACGCGGTGCAGTGGCTGGTCGACCGGGGCGCGGACGTCCGCGCCGACGAGTACGCCGGCTTCTGGAAGGATGTCGGCACCGTCGCCGACGTCCTGGAGTGCAACCGATACATGCTGGGTGGGCAATGGGGTCGCATCGACGGCCGCGTCGACACCCACAGCACGATCGGTCCGGGCGTGGTGGTGGAGGCCGGGGCGAGCGTCGTGCGCTCCCGCATTCAGGGACCGGCCATCGTCGGCGCCGGCGCTCTGGTCGAGGACAGCTTGCTCGGTCCGCACACCGCCGTCGGCGCCGGCTGCCGGGTGCGGGGCAGCGAGGTCGCCGACTCCGTGCTGCTCGAAGGCGCGAGCGTCACCGCGGTGCTGCGGCTCGTCGGGTCGATCCTGGGTCGGGGCGCGGTCGTTACCGGTGGTGGATCGGCCGGCCATCGGCTGGTCCTCGGCGACCACGGCGCGGTCACCCTCGATCCCTGACACGACGATGGGGCGCCCGCCGGGCGCCCCATCGTCTGCGTGCTCAGCTCTGCAGTACCGCCTGCTGCCGTTCCCGCTGGACCCGGGCCTCGGCGCGGTCCTTACGGGAACGCGACCAACGGCGCATCGCCGGGCGCTCGACAGTGACGAACAGCAGTTGCGCGACCAGGACGCACAACACGTAGAGGGCCGCGACGACCAGCACCACGGTGCCGGTACCGAACTGCTTCTGGGTGTACATGCCGACCACACCGTTCTCACCGTTGAGTGCGGCGTGGGCCATGAACAGCACGGTGATGTGGGTGACGAAGAACGCGTACATGCGGTCGCCGAGCCACACCATGAACCTGCTGTTGACCAGGGTGCGGTGCCCGAGCATGTCGGAGTACGCCATGGCCGGGATCAGGATGGCGATCGGGACCAGCGGGATCACCGTGTAGCCGTGGAAGATGGGCACGTCCAGGGTGGCCAGGTAGACGCCGGCGGTCAGCAGCGCCGCGGGCAGTGCCGTGATGCCGATCCAGCGGCCGGTGAGCAGGATGCGCGCCATCAGGATGCCGAGCACGAACTCGATCGCCCGGGTGAGCGGGAAGTAGAAGCCGAACCAGTGCTGCGGCCAGGAGATGTCGGGCGCGGTCAGCGAGGGCGGCCCGCCGGGCAGGAAGTTGTGCGCCACCAGCGGTACCAGCGCCGCCAGCGCGACCATGGCCACGGCCCAGGCCCAGAGCCGGCTCGGCCGGATCTTTTTGATCAGGAAGTACAGCAGCGGGAAGATGGCGTAGGCCAGCACGTCGATGTTCGCCGACCACATCGGGCCGTTGAGGTTGCCGAACAGCACGTCCTGCGATGGGGACCAGGCGGTCACGAGGAAGAACCCGGCGATCGCGGCGAGGGTGTTGATCGGTACCTCGGTGGGTAGCCACAGCGCCAGGATGATGAGGTAGACCACGACGTGGTTGGGGATGAGCTTGAAGAACCGGCGCCGCCAGAACTTGCCCGCCGTGTCGCCGGTCGCAGCTGTCCAGGTCACCACGAAACCGGTGAGGACGAAGAAGAAGCCCACCCCGAAGACACCGCTGTTAGCGGCGTAGTGGATGTAGCTCATCATCGCCATCGGGTCGGCGAACAGGCCCAGCGCGATGATGTGAGTGCTGAAGACGCCGAAGCCGGCGAGGACGCGCATCCCGGTCAGGGACGGCAGTCGCTCTCCCGGGCCGCCGGCCGGCGCGCTGCGCCCGCCGGTGGCTGTGGTTGGTACAGCGGTCATGGTTGTCTGCCTCCTGGGGCGGTTGCCGCGGATAGGTGGATCACGGCCGGATGCGGCCACGGAAAGCCGTTCCGGGCGGCACGAGGCCGCCCGGAACGGCGATGGTCCGGGATGTGGTGGTGCTGTCGGGCTCAGCGCTGAACGGACGCGGGCTGCCGCGCCGCGCTGGAATTGCGCATGACGCGCAACACCATGCTCGGGCGCATCAGCGCCTCGACCGGGTCGACCAGGCCGGCCGAGCGCATGAACGCCTCGGTCACGCCGGAGTCGCGGGTCGCGGCGATCTGCACCCGGTGCATGTACGCCTGCATGATCTTCCAGACCCGGGTGCGCTTGCCCTCGACGCCGGGGAAGCTCAGGTTGATGCCTTCGGTCAGGCCCCAGGCCGGGTCGATGATCTTCCCCACCGTGCGGGTGAACTCCAGCGCGTCGGGAACCCGCCCCGCCCGCAGCTCGTCTCGCAGCGCCAGCGCCTGCAGCGCGGCCAGGCTCTGCGCCTGCGCGAAGACCGGGTTCGGCGTGCAGACCGCGTCGCCGAGCACGAGCAGCCGCTGCGGCATCCTGGTCATCTTGTCGTAGCGGCGGCGTAGCGTCGTCGGGAACCGGAACAGCACGGGATCATCGATCGGCTCCGCCTCGATGATGGCCTCGTAGATCTCGGGGGCGGCCAGCGTCTTGACGAACGCGTTGAAACCCTCCGGGTCCGTCGGCGGGTGGTCACCGAGCAACCCGTACGTGGTCAGCTCCACCAGCCCGCTGTCGGTCTTGGTGAAGATGGCGCCGCGCGGCAGCTCCGGGTTGGCCACGCAGATGATGGAATGGTCCTTGCCGAAGGGGTCGGTACGCAGCTTGTAGTGCCGCGTGACGTATCCCAGGCCGATCTTGGAACCCTCCTCCGCGACCCGGCCGAATCCCTTGTTCTCCAGCCACACCGGCGTACGCGAACCTCGACCGGTGGCGTCCACGACCAGGTCCGCCTCGAGAACCTCCTCGATGCCACCGTCCCGGCGCTGAACTTTCGCCCCCACGACCCGCGTGCCGGCGGCGTCGAACGCCAGCCCGGTGAGGTCGTAGCGCTGGTAGAAAGTGACGTTGCCCAGCGCCTGCACCCGTTCGCGGACATGATGCTCGAGGATCGGCCGACGACAGCCCACGTTGGTCAGCCCGGCGCGGACCTGCTTGAGCGGCATGCCGTTGAAGTACCAGCGCACCGTTCCCGACAGGTCCGTCTGCGGGCATCCTGCGGTGATCATCTGGGAGGTGATCTCCGGGAAGAGCTCCTCCATGGCCCGGGCGCCGCGGGCCAGCAGACCGTTGATGTGGCGTGCTTGCGGTGCCCCGCGACGTGGCTCCCGCACACCGACGATCTCGTCGCGGTCGACGATGATGACCTCACGGTAGGCCTCCGACAAGGCGCTGGCGGCGAACAGCCCCGTGATGCTGCCTCCCAGCACCACGACGCGGTCTCCGACTGGTTTACCCATGACGATTGACTCCCTTTGCGGTGACGGACGATCCCAGCAGCGGCGCGTGCAGCGGCCGATCCGGCAGGTGCTGCGGTGGTCCGGCCTGGCTGCCCCGGCGATCGGGCACGAGTGGATCGTGTCAGTGCTACGACCGGCCGGGCATCTTCTGAACTGCCCACACCTGAGGTCAGCCCTCGCGGGCTCGGCCGGCGGCGGACAGTGCCAGCAGCCACCGCGCGGTGTCGTCGAGGGTGCCGTTCTCCAGCCGACACGGGCGACACCGGGCGTTGCGGGAACGGCTGATCAAGCCCGCCTGCTCCAGGACCCGCAGGTGCCGCCACAACGCCTGGGTGCTGATGGCGAACGACGCCGTGAGATCCGTCAGAGTCGTGTCCCCGGCGACCAGCCGCAGCATGATTTCCCGGCGCGTCGGATCCGCCAGGGCGGCGAAGATGCGGTCGAGTGCGTCCTTGGCCACGCTGCGATGCCTCCTGGTCTGCCGATCTCGTACCAGATTGGGCTGCCGCTGTGCCCCGGGCACCTCCGGCTGTGCGCTGCGCAGGCGGGCGCAGGCAGCGCATTCGTGGAGATGCGCGGCTTGCGGGCTGGGTGCCACCGTCGTGGGCGACGTCCACCAGAAACGACAGACGGAGAACCGCATGCAGCCGTTCCGCGTCACCATTCGGCAGACCGAGCTCGACGACCTGCGCCGCCGCCTGGCGCAGACCCGGTACGCCCCCGATGTACCCGGCGTCGGCTGGACGCGCGGGGTGCCGGCGGACTACCTGCGGCAGCTGGTGCAGCACTGGCTGACCAGCTACGACTGGCGGACCGCGGAGGCCCAACTCAATCGCTACCCGCAGTTCACGACGACCATCGACGGGGCCAACGTGCACTTCATGCACGTCCGCTCGCCCGAACCCGGCGCCCTTCCACTGGTGCTGACCCACGGCTGGCCCGGCTCGGTCGCCGAGTTCCTCGACGTCATCGGTCCGCTGACCGACCCCGTCGCGTACGGCGGCCGGGCCGAGGACGCGTTCCACCTGGTGATCCCCTCCATTCCCGGATTCGGCTTCTCCGGGCCGCTGAGCGAGCCGGGCTGGGGCATCGACCGCGTCGCCGCTGCCTGGGTCGAACTGATGGCGCGGCTGGGATACGACAGCTACGGCGCTCAGGGTGGCGACTTCGGGTCGCCGATCTCGCTGGCCGTGGGGCGCCTCGATCCGAAACGGGTCGTCGGCGTGCACTGCAACATGCTCACCGTCTTTCCCTCCGGCGACGAGTCGGAGCTCGCCGGGCTCAGTGAGGCGGATCTGTCCCGGCTGGGCGGACTGGCCCGCTTCGACGCCGACGGTTCCGGCTACCGCAAACTGCTCTCGACCCGACCGCAGACCGTCGCGTACGCCCTCAACGACTCGCCGGCCGGCCAGCTCGCCTGGATCGTGGAACGGTTCAAGGAGTGGACCGGCGGGGCCGTGCCCGACGAGGTGATCGATCGTGACCAGCTGATCACCAACGTGATGATCTACTGGCTGACCAACACGGCGGGCTCCTCGGCGCAGCTGTACTACGAGATCACCGAGAGCCAGCGCCGACTGACGGCCGACGCCAACGGCGACATGCTCGACGGCTACCGGGAGCAGCCGCTGACGGTGCCTTTGGGTGTGGCGGTGTTCCCCCATGACTGCTTCAACCCGGTGCGGGCCTTCGCCGACCGTGACTTCGACACGATCACGCACTGGACCGAGTTCGAGCGCGGCGGACACTTCCCCGCCATGGAGGTCCCCGACCTGCTGGTCAAGGACATCCGCACCTTCTTCGCCCAGGTGCGTCCGGCCGCAGGCTGATCCTGCGGGGTCCGCCGGAGATTTTCGCCGTGGACCGATGACTTCCGCCCGCGGTCGTCGTCTCAACAGTTGCCGGGCGGATCAGTGGGTCCGCCCGGCGCGCGTGACCGGCACACCCTCGCGCGCGCAACGACACAACGACGTACTCCCGGTGCCGTGCCGGATCGTCGCGGCCTCACGACGAGAGGACATAGAACGTGACCACAGAACCCTCGATGCCCATGGCGGGACGGCGGGAGTGGATAGCCCTCGCCGTGCTCTGCCTACCCACTCTGCTGACCACCGTCGACATCAGTGTCCTTGTCCTGGCTCTGCCGCGGCTCAGCGCCGACCTCGGCATAGGAGCGTCCCAGCAGCTCTGGGTCACCGACATCTACGGCTTCATGCTCGCCGGCTTCATCGTGCTGATGGGTACGCTCGGCGACCGCATCGGGCACCGTCGGGTGCTGGTCGCCGGGGCCGGGGCATTCATCGTCGCCTCCCTGGTCGCCGCCTACGCGAGCTCGACCGGGGTCCTGCTCGGCGCGCGCGGCGTGATGGGCATCGCGGCGGCGACCGTGATGCCATCGGTGCTCGCCCTCATCGGCCGGATGTTCCCCAATCCCGCCCAGATGGGTGCGGCGATGGGCATCTGGGGCACCTCCATCATGCTGGGTGTCATCCTCGGTCCGGTGATCGGCGGGCTGCTGCTCGGCGCTTTCTGGTGGGGCTCGATCTTCCTGATGGGCGTTCCCATCATGGCGTTGGTCGTGGTGATCGGGCCACGCCTGCTGCCCGACACCGCGAATCCCGAGGCCGGTGGCCTCGATGTGCTCAGCGCCGTCATGTCGCTGGCAGCGCTGCTGCCGTTCGTGTACGGGCTCAAGGAGGTCGCCCGCGCGGGCTGGGCAGCCCAGCCGGTGGCCGCCATGGTCGTCGGCGTCGCCTTCGCGGTGATGTTCGTACGCCGTCAGCGCCACCTCACCAACCCGATGCTGGACCTGCGCCTGTTCGCGATCCCCGTCATCGGCACCACCGTGGTGCTCGGTCTGGTGTTCGGCTTCATCATGGGCGGCACCGGGCTCATCACGACGCTCTATCTGCAGCTGGTGGAGGGCATGACGCCGGTCAAGGTGGCCGTGTGGATGTTGATCCCCTCGGCGGCGATGATCGTCGGCGGCAACCTCGGCCCCGCCCTGGCCCGCAAGATCAAACCAGGATACGTGCTGGCCGGCGGTATGGTCATCGCCTCCGTGGGCGCCGTGGTGATGACCCAGGTCAGCTTGGCCGGTGGCCTCAGCACGCTCATCATCGGCCTGGTCATCCTCTACCTGGGTTCCAGCCCGAACGCCACGCTGGCCAACGCCGTCATGATGTCGAACGCCCCGCCGGAGAAGGCGGGCGCCGTGGGGTCGCTCTCGTCGACCGGTGGTGAGCTCGGCGTCGCCTTGGGTGTCGCGCTGCTGGGCAGCGTCGCCAGCGCGGTGTACGGCTCGGCGGTTCAGGTGCCGGCGGGTCTGCCGCCGGAGCAGGCCGTGCCCGCGGGGGAGAGCATCGCCGCGGCCGCCGCTATCGCACCCTCATTGCCCGGGCCGCTGGGCACCGAGCTGCTCAACTCCGCCCGCGACGCGTTCACCCAGGCGCTGCACGGAGTCAACGTGATCACCGCGCTGTTGCTGCTCGGCCTCGCTGTGCTGCTCGCGCTGGGACTGCGGTCGGTCGGCCCCATGGCCGGCCCGCCTGGCATGGGCCACGGCGCCCCGCCGGAATCCACTGGGGATCCGGCCGCCGCCGACCCGGCAGCGGGCGACAGCGCCGGCATCCGCCCGGACACCGAGGTCCGCGCCGAGGATCTTCGCGACCGGGTCTAGTGCCACCGGACCAGCCCTCCGGCCGCTCAGCGTGGCGCGGCCGGAGGGCTCTGTCCGGCTGAGCACTTCCGGACACCATGTCCGGGCGACATGATCCCACCGCACTCGACTGAGGACGGAGCGTCGGTATACTGAGCCCTACTTTTGCGGCCGACGTGAGGAATGACTGATGGGCAAGGTTGATAACACCGTCAACAAAACCCAGGAAGTCGACGACTTCATGGCGAAGCTCGAGCACCCGTTCGCCGAGGGCATCGAGCTGTTGAGGACGCACATCAAGGAGACCAACGGCGAGATCACCGAGCAGATCAAATGGAAGGCGCCGTCGTTCTCGTACCACGGTCAATACCTCACCACATTCAACCTGTGGTCACGCAAGGACGTCTTCCTGGTGTTCCACAACCCGCACATCATCTCCATCGCCAGTGAACACCTCACCGGCGACTACCCCGATCGCCGGCTGTTCTTCTTCACTGATCTGGCCGACGCCGAAGCCAAAAAGGCGGACGTTCGCCGGATCATCGAAGAATTGATCAAGATGATCGACAAGTGATCATCCTGCTGCACTCCTCCAAAGCGATGCGGTTCGCCGCCGACGCCGGGCATCGGCTGACGACCCCGGCGCTGCTCGACCGCGCCCGCGTGCTCGCGGCCCAAGTGCAGGCCATGGCGGTCGGTCCGCTGGCCGAGATGATGAGCGTGACCGCGGGCGTGGCCGAGAAAACAGCTGCTCAGATGGCCGAATGGAATGCCGACGGCCCGCAGCGGCCGGCCCTGGACTGCTTCATCGGTGACATCTACAGCGGCCTGCAGGCCAACGAGTTCACCCCGGCCCAGCGCGCCTACGCGGAGGAGAAGCTCTTCATCCTGTCCGGCATGTATGGCCTGCTACGCCCCAGCGACGGCATCCGCCCGTACCGACTGGAGATGGGTTACCGGCTGCCCGACCCGCGATTCGCCAACCTTTACAAATTCTGGGGCGACGCCATTGCCGAGCTGTTGCCCGGCGACGTCCCGATCGTCAATCTGGCCGCGCAGGAATACAGCCGGACCGTGACGCCGTTCGTGGCCAAGAGCAGAGTCGTGACACCGAAGTTCCTCACCGTGGACCCGGCGACCGGAAAGACCAAGTTCGTCGTCGTGCATGCCAAGATAGCCCGTGGGGCGTTCGCCAGGTGGCTGATCACCGAGGGTATCGACAGCACCGATCGGCTGGGCGACTTCACCGAGGTGGGTTACGAGCTGGACCCGTCCGTCAGCACTGCGGCGCAACCCGTGTTCGTCGCCAAGGAATTCGGTGGAAAAGGGTTGAGCATCCGGCTGAAGTGAACGTCTGAGCGCATTCCCGGAGGTGCGCGGCACCGGTGATCCGACGACGCTGGCTGAGTATTCGCCGCGGTCGTCGACGCCGGCGCCGTCGTTTCAGGAAGGAACGCTCACGTGAGCCACATCGGACAGCGTGCGGTCGTACTGGGCGCGAGCATGGCAGGTGTGCTGGCTGCCCGGGTGCTCGCCGAGGCCTACGAACAGGTGACGGTCGTCGATCGCGACGAGGTCCTCGGTATCGACGTCCCGCGCAAGGGGACACCCCACACCGTGCACGCCCACGGCCTGCACGCGCGTGGTCAGCTCATCCTCGAGGAGCTCTTCCCCGGTTTCACCGACGAGCTGCGCGCCGCCGGGGTCCCGACCGGCGACCTCGGTGAGATGCGCTGGTTCTTCAATGGTCGCCGCATCCAGCCCGCGCACACCGGCCTCGTCTCGGTGACCGCGCCCCGCCCGGTACTGGAGAACCACGTCCGCGGGCGCGTCGCCCAGCTGGGCAATGTGACGTTCCTTCAGCAGTGCGATGTCCTCGGCCTCGAGGCAACCGATGACCACGAGCAGATCGTCGGGGTACGGGTACAGCGCCGCGCCGCTGGTGCCGTACCCGAGACACTCGACGCCGACCTGGTCATCGACGCCACCGGCCGAGGCTCCCGCACGCCGGCCTGGCTCGAGGAACTGGGCTACCAGCGTCCGGAGGAGGAGCGGGTCAAGGTCGGCCTGGCCTACACCACTCGGCACTACCGGCTGCGCCCGGAGATGTTCGACGGCGTGCAGTCCATCAACCCGGTGGCGTCGCCCGCCCACCCCCGCGGCGCGTTCTTCGGCCAAGTCGGCCCGGACACCTGCATCCTGTCGCTGACCGGGGTGCTCGGCGACCACCCGCCCACCGATCCGGCGGCGTTCCTGGAGTTCGTCCGGTCACTGCCGGTGCCCGACGTGTACGAGGCCGTCCGCGAAGCAGAACCGCTGGACGATCCGATCTGCTTCAAGTTCCCGGCCAGCGTCCGCCGCCGCTACGAACGGCTGCTGCGGTTCCCGGCCCGGCTGATCGTGACCGGCGACGCGTTCTGCAGCTTCAACCCGGTCTACGGCCAGGGCATGAGTGTGGCGGCGATCGAGGCGATGACCCTGCGCGAGCATCTGCGCCTGGGGGTGACGCCGGACCCGCTGCGGGTGCTGGCCGACATGTCCCGTGCCGTGGACCCCCCGTGGGACATCTCCGCCGGTGGTGACCTCGACTTCCCCGGCGTGCAGGGCGAACGGAGCCTGAAGGTCCAGATCGGCAACGCCTACATGGCCCGCCTGCAGTACGCGGCCACCAAAGACGCGAAGGTCACCGAGGGCTTCATGCGGGTGGCCGGGCTCATCGACCCGCCGCAGGCCCTGATGCGTCCGGCCATGATGTGGCGGGTACTGCGCCACGCCCTGCGCCGCCCCGGTCCGGGACCGTCGTGGCTGGCCGACGGCGACCGGTCCGAGCCCGTGGTGGCGAGCCCCACGGTCTGATCCGGCGCCGGCCACGTCCCACCGCACCTCTCGCCAGGCCCCCACATCGTGCACTCATCCGGACGCCTCCGGCCGGCCCCGCCCGTCGGACCGTGGGCAGGCCGAGCCAGTCCAGGAAAGGACGCCATGTCCCTCACCCAGCAACCCCGGCTGCAACCGGCACCCGTGGATACCCGCGCACCTCTGTCCCGGCTCCGCCGGCTGCTCGATCGCGACTCCGTGCTGACGTTGCACAGTCCCGACGACAGCGGAGCCGTGGCGGTGACCGGCACCGTGGCCGGCCGCCCGGTCGTCGCGTACGCCACCGACCCCACCGTCAAGGGCGGTGCGCTGGGTTCCGCCGGGTGCCGGCACATCGTTCGTGCCATCGCCGAGGCGGTCGCGCGGCGGGTCCCGGTGGTGGGGCTGTGGCAGTCCGGCGGCGCCCGCCTCGCCGACGGGGTGGCGTCGCTGGACGGTGTCGGCCGGATCTTCGCCGCGATGACGGCAGCCTCGGGGCAGATTCCGCAGCTGTCCGTGGTGCTCGGTCCGGCGGCCGGGGCAGCGGCGTACGGACCGGCACTCACCGACATCATCGTCACCACCGCCGAAGCCCGGATGTTCGTCACCGGCCCGGAGGTGATCCGCCAGGTCACCGGCGAGGACATCGAGATGGAAGCGCTGGGCGGTCCCCAGGTGCACGATCGCAAGTCAGGCGTCGCCCATGTGCACGCTGACACGGAGGCCGAGGCGTACGTGCGTACCCGAGCCCTCGTCAGCCTGCTCGGCAGAACGGGGGAATTCGACCTGGACGCTGTGCCGCGCCACGGCGACCTGCGCGAGGTTCTGCCGGCCAACAGCCGCAGCGCGTACAACGTGAAAGAACTGCTCGGCGCGGTGCTGGATCCGACCGGATTCGAGGAACTACAGCCGCGATGGGCACCGAACGTCGTCATCGGCTTCGGCCGGCTTGCCGGGCACACCGTCGGCGTGGTGGCAAACAATCCGCTGCGCAAGGGCGGCTGCCTCGACGCGCTGGGCGCCGAGAAGGCCGCCCGCTTCGTGCGCCTGTGCGACGCGCTCGGCGTGCCGTTGCTGGTACTCGTCGACGTGCCCGGCTACCTGCCCGGCGTGGAACAGGAGTGGACCGGTGTGATCCGCCGGGGCGCGAAGCTGCTGCACGCCTTCGCCGAGGCGCGAGTGCCCAGAGTCAGCCTGATCACCCGCAAGGCGTACGGCGGCGCGTTCATCGCGATGAACTCCCGTGCGCTGGGCGCCACGGCGGTGCTGGCCTGGCCGGACGCCGAAGTGGCGGTGATGGGCGCCGACGCAGCCGTGGGCGTCTTGCACCGGCGCCGGCTCAGCGCCGCCCCGGCCGACGAGCGCGAGGCGCTGCGGGCCGAACTGGTCGAGCAGCACCGGACCACCACGGGCGGCGTGCAGCGCGCCGTTGCGCTCGACGTGGTGGACGAAGTCATCGATCCGGCGCTGACCCGCCAGTGTCTGGCGCGGGCTCTGGCCACGGCGCCGGCGCATCGGGGAAGCCATACCAACATCCCCCTGTGACCGCAGGCCAGGCCCGGGCTCGCCACCTCGCCCAGAGGTGGAAAACCCCTTTCGACATTGGTGTCGAGATCACCGATGACTTTCCCCGCGGGCCGTCGTCCTAACAGGTAGACGGCTGAGGCCGGCCGGAGTTCGCGGCCGGCGGGATTCCATATCGATGAGGTGGACCGGTGACGGTGATCGAAAAGAACGACGTGACAGCGGCGGCGCGGGCTGGTGACGTCTGGAAGGTGTACGGCAGCGGCGCGGCGGAGGTCACCGCCCTGCGCGGCGTGACCGCCGAATTCGGGCGGGGGCAGTTCACCGCCATCATGGGCCCGTCCGGCAGCGGGAAGTCGACGCTCATGCACTGCCTGGCCGGCCTCGACGTCGCCACCAAAGGCACGGTGCACATCGGCGACACCGAACTCAGCGGTCAGGGCGACAAGGCGCTGACCCGGCTGCGCCGTGACAAGATCGGATTCATCTTCCAGCAGTTCAATCTGTTGCCGACACTGAGCGCGGCAGAGAACATCCGCCTACCCCTCGACATCGCCGGCACCAAACCGGACCCGCAATGGTGGGACACGGTGATCGACACGGTGGGCCTGCGCGACCGGCTCTCACACCGTCCGAGCCAACTCTCCGGCGGCCAGCAACAGCGGGTCGCGTGCGCCCGCGCACTCATCACCCGCCCGGAGGTCATCTTCGCCGACGAGCCGACCGGCAACCTGGACTCCCGCTCCGGCGCCGAACTGCTCAAATTCCTCCAGCTCAGCGTCCGCGAGCACGGCCAGACCATCGTCATGGTCACCCACGACGCGATCGCGGCGAGCTACGCCGACCGGGTGGTCTTCCTCGCCGACGGCCAGATCGTCTCCGAGCTGGACAACCCGAGCGCCGAGGCGGTGCTGGACACCATGAAGCGCCTCGACGTACTGGTCGCCGCACCGCGGACGAGCGACGAGAACGCGACGGCACCCGCGGCGGCCCGCTGATGCTGCGCTCCACACTCAAAAGCCTGCTGGCCCGCAAACTGCGGCTGATCCTGTCCGGCATCGCGGTGATCCTCGGCGTGATGTCCGTGTCGGGCTCCTTCGTGCTCACCGACACCCTCAGCCGCTCCTTCGACGCCCTGTTCTCCGACGTCTACTCCACCACCGACGTCGGTGTGCTCGCCAAACCGAAGGTCTCCGTCGCCACGGTCGACGGCGTGGAGGTCCCCGGCACCATCCCCGCCGCAACCCTCGACAAGGTACGCACGGTCCCCGGCGTGGCCACCGCGACCGGCCGCATCGCCGCAGACGGCGCTCGGGTCATCGGCGCCGACGGCAAGGTCCTCGCCAGTGTCGGCACACCGCGGCTGGGCATCAACTGGATCGGCGAGGACGACCTGGTCAAGCTCACCGCCGGACGCGGACCCAACGCCGACGGAGAAGTCGCCGTCAACGCCGCAGTGGCCAAGGCCGCCAAGCTCAACGTCGGCGACCAGGTCGGCGTGCTGACCCTGTCCCCGAAGCAGCAGTTCACCGTGGTCGGCGTCTTCGGCTACAGCGGCGATCGAGACAGCCTCGGCGGCGTGCAGGAGGTGGCGTTCACCGAGCCGGTCGCGCAGAAGCTGATGCTCGGCCAGTCCGGCCTCTACAGCGAGATCCGGATCGCGGCCGCCGACGGCACCACCCCGGCGCAGCTGCGCGACAGCGTGGCCTCCGCGGTAGGAGCCGACTACTCCGTCCTGACCGGCGACCAGCTCAGCGAGGAAGCCGCCGGTGACCTCCAGACCGGGTTGGCGTTCTTCAACAGCATCCTGCTCGGCTTCGCCGCCGTGGCGCTGTTCGTCGGCATCTTCCTGATCCTCAACACCTTCTCCATCATCGTGGCACAGCGCACCCGGGAGCTGGCCCTGATGCGCGCCCTGGGCGCGAACCGGCGCCAGCTCATCGGCTCGGTCCTGCTCGAGGCTCTGGTCATCGGCTTCATCGCCGCCGTGGTCGGCCTCATCCTCGGCGTCGGTGTCGGAGCGGCACTGGCGTCTGCCTTCAGCGCGTTCAGCGGTGGCCTGGAACTCGCCGGCGTCGGAGTGCCGCCCAGCGCCGTGATCAGCGCTCTGGTCGTCGGTGTCCTGGTGACGATGATCGCGGCCGTGCTCCCGGCACTACGTGCCTCGCGCATCCCCCCGGTGGCCGCCATGCAGGACGTGGCCAACCCGGACCGGCCGCTCACCAAGATCACCATTGCCGGCGGGGTGGTCACCGCACTGGGTGTGATTCTGCTCGGCGTGGGTCTGGTGGCAGCCACCGGCGACAGCGTTCTGCCGACGATCATGGGCGGCGTGCTGGTCACCTTCATCGGAATCGCCATGCTGACCCCACTGATCAGCAAGCCGGTGGTCTCCGTGCTCGGCCGCATCTTCGCCTGGTCGCTGCCGGGACGCCTCGGCCGACTCAACGCCGGCCGCAACCCGCGCCGCACCGCCATCACCGCCGCCGCGCTCATGGTCGGCATCGCGTTGGTCACCGGCATCACCGTGACGATCGAGTCGACCAAGAGCAGCCTGGCCGGCAAGGCCGAGGACACCGTACGGGCCCAGCTGGTGATCAGCGGCGAACAGAACCCGTCCTGGCCGCCGTCCTTCGACGCCTCCGTGCTCGATCGCGCCGCCACGCTGCCCGGCGTACGCGGCGCAGCCGGTCTCTCATACGACCTGGCCGAGGTCAACGGCGAACGCCGCCCGGTCAACGCAGCAACCGATCTGGCCAAACTTGCCGACGTGTACGGGGCCGTGCCGGCTGCCGGCACGCTGACGACTCTCGGCGCTGACCAGGCCGTGATGAGCGCGCAGGAGGCGGCAGACCGCGGGCTCAGCGTGGGGCAAACGGTCAGCGTGCAGCTTTCTCGGGGCCCGGTGCACCAGTACACGCTGGTGGGCACGTATGAGGAGGACACGCTGCCGGCCGCCTATGTGCTGCCGGCCGCCGCAAGCGCCGATTTCGGCAACCCCCAGCCGATCTACGGCTTCATCCGCCTGAGTGACGGCGTGCCGGTGGCCCAGGTCCTGCCGCAGGTGCAGGCACTGCTCGCCAACAGCCCGGAGGTCTCGGCCGCCGACCGCAGCGTGTTCATCGACCAGCAGACCAGCGGCTTCGATCAGATCATCATGATGATCCAGCTGCTGCTGGCACTGGCCATCCTGATCGCGGTGCTCGGGGTGGTGAACACGCTGGCGTTGTCGATGCTCGAACGCACCCGCGAGCTCGGACTGCTGCGGGCCGTGGGCCTGAGCCGGGCGCAGACGATGCGGATGGTGACGGTCGAGGCAGTAATCATCAGTGTCTTCGGCGCGCTGCTCGGCGTGGTGGTCGGGGCGTTGCTCGGCACAGCGGTGGTCCAGGCGCTCGACGGCGAAGGCATCACCGAGCTGGTCCTGCCCTGGGGCCAAATGATCACCTACCTACTGGTCGCCGGGCTCGTCGGCGTTGTCGCCGCCATCCTGCCGGCCATCCGAACCGCGCGCCTGAACGTCCTGGGAGCCATCACCCACGACTGACCGGCGCGCAGGGACTGTGGCCGGGACCCCCGCCCGGCCGCAGTCCCGCCGGCGCTTCCGCCGGCGGCGCCCACGACGACGAAGGCGAGGACCATGCTCGACACCGCGAATTGCAGTGCCGCGATTCGCGGTCCCTTCGTCAGGTCCTGCAATAGCGATCTCGTCCCGGGCCGCCGGGCGTCGGCGGCTCAAGCTGCGCGTCAGAGCCGCGCAAGGCTGAAGGTGGGCGCCGCGATCCCCGGCCCGGCCGGTAAACCCGATACCACCCGCGAGGAAGGCGCAATATGAAATTCATGCTGTTGATCTACCGTTCAACCGGGGCCGAGGATGCCATGTCGTGGCCCGAGCAGGATCGACGATCGAAAGATCGCGCAGCTCTGGTGGAGGAGCTTTTCGACTCGGGCGAATACGTCGACGGCAGCATGCTGGCGGCCCTGGACCGCTCCCGCACGGTGCAGATGGAAAACGCTTGGACAGCGACGGACGGACCGTACCTCAAGGCCGAGGCATACCTGGCTGGTTACGACGTCGTCGACTGTGAAGACCTCCACCGAGCCGAAACCATCGCGGCACGTCTGTCCGAGGCAACATCGTGCGTCGTGGAGATCCGACCGATCCTGCATTCCGGCACGGACCCCGGATGGCTGGCTTGACAGCAACCTCGCTCCGACCCGGTGTCACGGCGACGGTCGGCCGGCGGACTGCGCCACACGAGACCCGCGGCGCTGCCGCGGCGCAGCGATACACATACCCACAACTCTAGTTGTGCGGCAGATGCATGACCCGGATGAACGGCACGAGCAGCCACGGACGCGGACCGCTGACGGCAATGTCTCGCCGAACCAGCGCCCGAGCAATGCTGGCCCTGCCGAACAACATCAGATTGAGTCCAGCCGGCCGGAACGTGATGCGCGCATCGGCGGGCTCACCACGCTCGCCGATGCGTACCCGGCGGCCCTCCAAGACGAGCAATGTCGGCGCGGTGAGCGCGGAGCGGAATTCAACACCGATCGGCCGCCTCGACGTGCGGGAACCAGTCTCCAACAGGATTCCGTGATCGTGGCGAATCATCCCCACAAGGAACTGCTCGAAGAACAAGGCCGCATCGGCGTCGGGTATCGGCCAGGCACGCCCCAGAGCCTGCGCCATGTCCCAGCCGTGGACCAGGAACTCGTTGACCAGATGAGCGAGCACACCCACCGCCGGCACGCGCGCGTCGCCCAACCACGGGATCAGCACTCCGGGATCGCATGCGCCGCTCGCCCTCAGCAGACGTTCCAGCGCGCTGTCGAGGTCCCCGGCCATCCGCTCCAGCGTGCGATCCGGCAGATTGGCCAGCACGATGGCGTTGGCCCGATTGACGGTGTCCACCGTGGTCGCCGAGAGAACGCGTTGCAGGTCCGGCACGGGCAGCTTCTCGGCGCCCGGATCGAAGAACGTCAGGTAGAGAGAGACAAGGGACAAGACGTGCGCGGCCGAATCCGCAACGGTCCAATCCCGCGTCGCCATCGCGCCCGGATTCTCTGCCGAGGCCCGGGTGAGCGCAATGAAACGCGTACCACTACGCCGTAACGCATCCTGGACCTGTTCCCAACGATTATCAACCACACCGCACTGTTGCATGATGCAACGTCCGTACGCATCTCCGTCATTGCTGAATCGAAATATGAAGCCGCAGGGTTATTTCTCCCACACGGCGGAGCCGTTGGACGGCGCCCATCCCACGGCCTCGGGCTTACCGGTCTGAGTGAAGATGAGAGTGATCGAATGCTTGCCGGCGTCCAGCGCGAGCTTCTTGGTCTGGCTGGGTGAGTTCTCGTTGCCGGCGGCGTCATAGAGCACGAACAGTGCGGTGTCGACAGTGAGCCGGCGGGCCGCTTCGATGGTGATGACCGCCTGACCAGAGGTCTTCGTGGAGCTGAACGACAGCCTGGTCATCGTGGCGACCGGTGTGCCGTTCTTGGTGACGGTGACCGTCTCGCCGGACTTGGTGTATGTCAGGTGTGCGTCGTTGGCGAGGTCGACGGCCGGTAGGGCCGGCGCTGATGTGGCGCGGGTTGCCGGTGGGACGACGCCGGGGGTGTTCGGCTCAGCACGCAGCTGGGGCAGGGCGATGCCGGTGGCGAGTGCTGCGACGGCGACGATGCCTGCCGTGGCCTGCGCGAGGGTGCGCCGGTGCCGGCGGCGGCGGCCGCCGCGTACGACGTCGTCGAGGCCGAAGGCCGGAGGGTGCGGTGGTTCGTGCTGGTTGTGCAATTGCTTGAGCCGGTCGGACAGGCTGGTGCCGGTGGGCTGTTGGCTCATCGGTTGCCTCCAGGGGCCGGAGCGAGAGCGCCGGGTCGGGTGTTGCCGCGCTGCTCGGGCGGGTCGTCGAGGAATTCGTGGCCGAGAACGCGCCGCAGTTTGGCGACGGCGTCGGCGCATTGCCTTTTCACGGTTCCCTCCGCGATGCGCATGACTTCCGCTACCTCGGCGACCGAGCGGTCTTCTACGTACCGGAGAATCACGATGGCGCGTTGTTTGACGCTCAAGGTGGTCAACGCGCGGCTGAGATCGAGCTGATGGGCCGAGCCGGTGTCGGTGTATGCGGTCTCGGGCAAGGCAGCGGTGCTGTATTCCCTGCGCCACGGTCGGCGGCTCTCGCTGATGGCAAGTCGGACCAGTACCGTACGCAGGTAGGCGCCGGGGTCGCGGACCGAGTGGGTACGTGGCCAGACCACGTACATGCGCTCGAGGGCGCCCTGCACCAGGTCGTCGGCGTGGTGGGCGTCGCGGGTCAGTGATCGGGCGAACCGCCGAAGGGGTCCCATTTCCGCTGCGGCGACGGCGCGGAAGGACTCCTCGAGTTCGGCATGCATGCCGGCCTGCCTTTCTTCCCGAGCTGGCGGTGCGTTGAGTGTTGTCGATGCCGGCAAGAGGCCGGGAACCTGAGCGGTCCCCGGCCCGGGTCGGTGGTTCAGCGGGCCCACACGGCTGAGCCGTCCGCCGGGGCCCATCCGACGGCTTCCGGCCGTGCGGTGTCGCGATAGGTGAGCTTGAGGGTGTGCCGGCCGGTGGCGAGCTTGACCGCCCGCGACGCTTCGGGGGAGTTCTCGTTGCCGTGGACGTCGTAGACGATGAACATGCCGGTGTCGACCAGCACCGGCTGACGGGCGTCCAGCGTGAACGTGAGGCGCGCGCCCGACGCGGTGTACTTGGCCGAAGCCAGGGTGATGGTGGCGACCACGGTGCCCTTCTTCGACGCCGTTACCGTCGCACCTCGCTTGGCGTACGCCAGCTGCTCGGCCGCCAGGTCCAGGGGTTTGTCGGTGGCTCGAACCCAGACGGCTGAGCCGTCCGCCGGGGCCCATCCGACAGCCTCCGGCCGTGCGGTGTCGCGATAGGTGAGCTTGAGGGTGTGCCGACCGGTGGCGAGCTTGACCGCCCGCGACGCTTCGGGGGAGTTCTCGTTGCCGCGGGCGTCGTAGACGATGAACATGCCGGTGTCGATCAGGATCGGCCGGCGGGCGTCCACCGTGAACATGAGGTGCCCACCTGTGTCGGTGTACCTGGCCGCCGTCAGCGTGATGGTGGCGACCGCGGTGCCGTTCTTCGACGCCGTGACCGTCGCCCCGCGCTGGACGTACGCCAGCCGCGCCGTCGCGAGGTCCAGCGAGCTTTGCTGGTGCGTGACGGCGGCCGTCGCGGCTGCCGAGGTGAAAGCGGTGGGCTCAGCCACAGTCGCTGAGGCTCCCACGGCGGTGGTCACGATGCCGGTGACCAGTCCGGCGGCAGCGAGAGCGACGGCGGAGGTGGTGATGAGCTTGTTCATGACGGTTCCCCTCGAGCGTGGTGGGTGTTCGCCCGGAAGACGCACGCTTGCGCTCCATCGGTTGTGTGTGATCGCCGTCACATCACCTGGCGTTCTCCGCGGGTGGTCCGAGTGGGAAGCGCCGCTGCCACCAGACGGCCACCGGCGTCGTGGGTCTGCCAGACGAGTCGATCACTGTGGCCTCGGCGCTGCACCATTCCGGCTACCGGCATGTGGTGAGTGCTCTCTTGTCGATCTACGGCACACCGACGGCGCCGTGATCACCGGCCGTGATGGCGACGGGTTCTCCGCCGGTTTGGATCTGTGATTCGACAACGGGGGCTCGTCATCGACGAGCACGCCGACGAATGGGTTCTCGCCACCGACACCGAACCGGCTGCATCACTGCCTCTTTCGCCAGGCAACCCTCGTACACGACCTGAACAGCTGAGCCGGCTCGTCGTCTTATCCGCATCAACGCGGGAAGTCGAGAATCTGATCGAAATGGGCCCCAGCCCGGGTTCGGCGGCAAGACTGGCCGGCATGAGTCTGAACGTCGGTGACGAGATGATGAGGCTGCTCGGCGTGCTGCGGCACGAACCGACGGGCAAGTGGGTCCGCGCCCGGCTCGGCGGCCGGCTCGTCGCCGACAGTCGGGCCGCGCTGCTGCTGTGGGAACCGCGCCGCATCGTGCCTACCTACGCCGTCCCGGACACGGATGTCCGCGCCGAACTCGCACCCGTCGAGTCCGTTCCGGAGAGCGGCGCACCGGTGTTGCACCCCGGCATTCCCTTCGCCGTGCACTCCACGCCCGGACAGACGTACGACGTCCGCGTCGGGGACGACGTACGCGAGCGCGCCGCGTTCCGCCCTGACGACCCCGATCTCGCGGGTCATGTCGTGTTCGATTTCGACGCGTTCGACTGGACTGAGGAGGACGAGCCCGTGTTCTCGCACCCGCGCGACCCGTTCTCCCGCGTCGACGCGCGGCGCAGCAGCCGGCACGTGCGCATCGAGCGGGACGGCGTGCTGCTCGCCGAGTCGCATACCCCGACAGTCGTGTTCGAGACGAAGGTGTACCCACGGTTCTACCTGCCGCGCGAGGACGTCAAAGCCGAGGTTCTGCCCAGCGACATGGTGACGGCCTGCCCGTACAAGGGCCGCGCCATGTACCTGTCGTTCGCGGTGGGAGAGAACCTCGCCTGGACCTACCCGGACCCGCTGCCGGACGCGTCTCCGCTCGCCGGTCTGGTCGCATTCTTCGACGAGGTTGTCGACGTGACCGTCGACGGCGTGCGCCGCGAGCGGCCCGATTCGCCGGTGGCCAAGGTCATGAAGGACGAATTCGGCGTCTCCTGATGAGGAGCGCCGCTCAGCACAAGCAGTGCCGCGACCTCCGCCAGTGCGAACACGGTCCGGATGCAGTCCAGCCGGCTTCGAGTCCCGTGCGGCCGGCGGTACAGGAGCCAGGCATCGGCCGTCGTTGCTCAGCGCTGAGCTTCCCGGCGTAGCACCGCTGCGGAGTAGCGGGCCGCGATGAGGACCCGCTCGGCCGGAGCGAAACCGCTGGGCGAACCGGCCCGGCGCCAGGTGTGCGGGGGGTGATCCTCCGGCAGCCACTGCGTGCGCCAGATGCCCAGGGCCGTGTCCAGGTTCGCCAGCATCGGGGTCAGCTCATCGCTCAGTGCGGTGCGCAGGTGCTCGGCCCACAGCTTGACGCGAAGGTCGCGCACCTCGGGCCCGGTGGTGACGAAGGTGGCCGTGATCTCACTGTCGGTACCCACCATCGAGCGGCTGAAGAAGTTCGCCGAGCCGATGCTGGCGAACACGTCGTCGACGAGCATCAGCTTGGTGTGCACAGTCAGGTTGTCGACGCGGTACATCACCACGTTGCGTCGCGCGGCGACCGGCAGCGGTGCGAGCACCCGGCGGCGAAGGTCGCGCGTGACGACCGGGCGTACCGTGCTGTCACCGCCGTCGGCCGGGTCGCGGCGACCGGACCCGACGAGGATGATTTTGACGCCGCGGCGGGCGGCAGCTCGCAACTCGCCGTACAGCTGGAACCGCGGATCGCCGCCAGGCGCCTCGTGGAAGTACTGGTCCTCGAGGTAGATGTAGCGTTCGGCCGCGTCGATCGCCGCGACCAGGGCGCGGAAGACCTCCTGGATCCCGGCCCGGGTGATGCTGGCCGGCCGGACCCGGCGCAGTCCGCGGTGCCGGTACAGCGTCCACGGCCGGTACGAACGCAGCACCTGCACCGCGGTCCCGGCGGCGGGCCGGTCCGGTTGCACGGGCACGGGTGGTATGTCCCGCGGCGCGTCGGGCGGGTTGATCAGCGTTCGGCCGCCGCTGGGCAGGCGCAGGTACTGCGCCGGCAGGTTGCGGGCGATGCGCCGCGGCGGGAGGTCGGCGGCGTTCTCCCACCGGGAGCGAAACGTCTCCCGGACACGGGCGGCCGCCGGCCCTCGCAGCCTGGCGGCCGCGTCGTGCCAACCCCAGCGGTGCGGTCCGAGCCGCAGATGATGGTGCGGGTTGTGGTCGTAACGGGTCGGGGAGAGGTCGAGTCCGCCGACGTACGCGGTCAGCTCGCCGTTGTGGCAGAACACGACCAGTTTCTGGTGGTTGGAGCCCAGGAACGGTCCGGACCAGTCGAGCAGTACCCGGTCCCGCAACGGCGGTGCCGCGACGTCACGAGTGGATGGCAGCCACGCCCGCATCTCGCGGGCGGCGAGCGTGTTGGCCCGGAACGGCCCGATCGGCAGCCACGGGATGCCTTGGGAGAACTCCGCGGCGCTGAGCACGACGCGGACGTCGGTGCCGTCGACGGCCTTCTCGGCGAGGACGTCGGTGAACGCGCGGTAGCCGGGTTCGTCCTTCGTGCGTCCGGACAGGTCCAGGTGCGGGTCGGCCTGATAACTGGCGATGTAGACGGCATCGCCCGCACCCAGAGCGGCGGCGTGCTCGGCGAGGTCGGTGAAGTAGCTGACCCCGTCGATGATCGGCTCGTACGTTGAGTTCTCGGTGAACGTCGGGCAAGCCTCCGTTGCGGGCGGCATGTACCGCCCGATCAGATCGGTCAGCGACGGATCGAGCGGCATGCCGTGATTAGATCAGCTGACGTTCAACGGTTCTTCAGGACTTGCGGAGGGAGACCGTCATGATGCCCGTGCACATCTCGTCGCTGGTGCCGTCGCCCCACACCACGTAGCGCGGCGGCAGCTTCTTCAGTTGCGGCAGTTTCTTGCGCAGACCCGCGTCGTGCGTACACGTCACCCGGAGCTTGTCCCCCGGACCGACATCCACCGGCGATGGCAGCTTCATCAGCCGCTGGTTGTCGAAGTCGAACTGCGGCACGTCCAGCACGACCCTGGCCTTCGGCGTACCCGGGTTGAGTTCGACCTTGATGGCCCGCCCGAGCATGTGCATGTGGCCGAAACCGGCGAACAGCGTCATCGGCTCCTCCACCTTCTTGTCGCAGGTCTGGGTGTTACCGGGCTTCGGCACGCCGCCCGGGTTGCATTCCTCCACCTGACGGTCCGCCGACTCGCCGACATCCGCTCCGAACCGCTTCGTCACGTCCGCGATCGAGGCCGCCCGGTCACACAGCGGACCCGACTCGTCGGCGGCGCAGGGCAGGTCGGTCGGCGCGTCGAACGGGAACGTCGTGAGTTCCCGGGTCTTCGGCGTGCCGTCCGTCAGCCGCAGCCGCACCGACGAGCGGTCCGGCCCGGCCGGCTTGCCGTCGGTCGCCAGCAGGTTGTAGTGGACCTGGAGGATGATCAGGCTGCCCGGCATCAGCTTGAAGCCGATGTCCTGGGTGAACAGCGTCTCCGTGGCGCCCGGCGCCCAGGTGTCCACCCACGTCGCGCCCTGGTCCTCGCCTTCCACGTCGGCGCCGGGCACGCCGGTCCCGCCGAAACACTGCCAGCCGAGGCCGGGCGTCTTCGCGTCATGCTTACGCACCAGGGCAGCGCGCTCCGGCGGCACCGCGTACACGATGGCGTGGTGCGCGATGGCGACGTTCTCCGGTGCGAATTGGGTGCCGGTCAGGAACTGCGCCTTGGTCAGGCCCGGATCGATCACCTGGCACCGGTACTCGTCCGTGCCGCCCGCCGGCGGTACGGGTGTGTAGGCCTCGGCCATCTTCAGGTCGACGAACCGCTCGCCGGCGCGCAGCGGCTGCGTCGGACCCACCGACGCGCCCGCGTGTGCGCTGTGTGCGCTGTGCGAGCCGGCTGCGGCGGGCGCCGCGCTGTTGTCGGCGTCCGACCCGCAGGCGGCGAGAGCGAACGCCGTCGCCAGCGCCATGGTGGCCGCCCCGAACCTCCACGCTTTCCCGGACGACTTTGCATTGATTATCATCAATGACCTTCCTACATATGGGTTACATCGCTCATCTGACGCCTCCTTCATATCGAGCGAACCTTAGATGACCGTTAATACGTCCCGGCGGACCGAAAGACATCCCGGACGCGACGCGCGAGCCGGCCGACCGGCCGAAACTCCCCGACGCCGTGGGGGACTCGGACGCCGAGAAACGCACCAGCGCGCACACGAGGCGTTCCGCGCGGTCGGTGTTCGACGGGACCTATTCGGTCAACCGGCCTGAGCGCCGTATTAACGATCGTCTCAGGTTCGCTCGGTACGAAGGAGGCGTCAGGTGAGCGAGATAACCCGTACGTAGGGAGGTTATTGATGGCAGTCGACGCAGAGCCGTCCAGGGAAGCGCCGGCCGGTCGCCCGGTCCATGATCAAGGAGGTGCTCGGTGTTCGACCAGGTGAACGGCCTGCCGGTGCACGCCCTCGTGCTGCATGCCGCCGTCGTGTTCGTGCCGCTGCTGGCGCTCGGCGCCATCGTGTACGCCCTGGTCGGAAGATGGCGCGCCAAGATCGGCTGGGCGGTTCTGCTGCTCGCCGTGACAGCGCCGATCACCGCGCTGGTCGCCATGCTGTCCGGCAACCAACTGCATGAGCGGCTGCTCGAGCAGGGTCTCAAGGGACGCGGCGCGGAGATCATCAACGATCACATGGGCTTCGGCACGAGGACGTTCTGGTTCTCGCTGGCCCTGGGCGTGGTCACGCTGGTCCTGGTCCTGGCCACCCAGCGCCGGCCCGGTTCGCTGCCACGGGTGGCCGACGTGGGGCTGGCCGTGGTGATGGTGGCGCTGGCCGCGGTCAACGGCTATTACGTGTATCGGACTGGTGACTCGGGCGCCACGGCGGTCTGGGGCCAGTACTAACTAGGTGTGATGTCCGGGGACATCGGTCGAGGAAGCGCGGACACTCGATCGGACGATCAGGTCTTCAGCTGGAAGGTTATGGAGGTGGGGCCGGCCGGCGGATCGCGGCCAGGGCTACGCGGGCCTGACGGGAACGGTGCCGGTCAGTTCGCGTACCTGGCCCAGTGCACATGGGCCGTCACCTGGCTCGGCGTCTGGTTGTTCAGGGCTGAATAGGACTTTCGGGTCCCGGTTCCATCTGCACGTAGAGGAACATCGGGACAGTCGGAATGGTCACCGGTTCGGGAAGCTTCCGGGTGTCGAGGATGACGACGCCATCCAGCGAGATGGTGACGAAATCAGCCCGCCACTCGATGGAGTACGTGTTCCAGGCGGTGAAATCCCGGTCACCGGAGCGCCGTCGTGCTCACCCCGACATCGTCATGCCGGGAAGGGCATGAGTCGTACGGCGCTCAGCTTGCCAGGAAATTCTTGATCCGAGTTGCCGCGTCGGCCGGTGAGATATCGGTTACGTCGATCTTGACGGTGTCGAGCCCGTCGTACAACGGCAAGCGTGCCAAGCTGCCTTCCATGATTGCCGGCTCCCGCTTTCCCGCTGCGATGTCGCGGCTCAGTCTTTCCGACAGAGCTTCCGCGCTGCTGACCAGCGAAAAGGTATGGATTGCGCAGCCGCCGTGACTCAGCTTCGATAAGAGGTCGTCCAGGATCCTCTGCTCATGAAGCACCCAGCAGAAGATGATGTTTTCGAACTCCGAGCAGCCGAGGAACCCGTTGAGCAGGTGAGCAATATTGCTCTCCACCATCCGTATGGTCTCTTCCGTGACCACGAACGGATGCATGTCCCAACACCAGTCACCGTCAAGAAATACGTTCCGCGGAAGCATCTTCTGCAATTCACGACACGTCGCGGTTTTGCCGACGCCCATCGTGCCGCCGATGACGAGCAGGTTCTTCATCAGCGTAGTTTTGCATGCGCGCTCCGGGCGCCGGCCGGACGCTCGTAGCGACTGATCGTGACGCCACGATGGTCGGTCGGTGGTGCAAGGATCGCCGTCTCTCACCCTCAAGATCGGCCCAACGGTCTGACCGCGCAGGTGACAACATGCTCGGCGGCATGATCATCGCGGACGTCGGCAGGGACGCGGGCACGCGGCAGGCCGTACGGCGGTGGAGCGACTGCCGGCCGGCGGGCTCCACGCGTCGCGGGAGGAGATCACCGAGCGGTTGCGGGAACCCGACCTGAACCGGGCCGCGGCCATCGAGATCGGGAGCGTTGGGCTCGCAACAGCCGTAGCCGATGCCCCTGCCAGCAGGGACGCCGGTCTGGCCGAGGCGATCGCGGCCGCCGAGGACCGGGTCGAGCGCCGCGTCGTGCCTCCCGCGCTTCGGGTTCGCCGCCTACCGCGACGTCTGATGGACCGGAAAGTCCGTGCGCTCCCGAATCAGCTGGTGGAGCTCGTTTCGGAACCCGTTCATCCACTGATCGATCTCGGTTCCGGTCCACCACAGGCGCCGAGGCGAGTATTCCCAGACAATGCGGGTCGCCCCGCCGACGACCGTGCATTCGACGTGGAGCGGCGGTTGCCGCACGCCGGCCCCGGGACCCCGCACGTCACCGACGGCGGCCGCACTCAGGGAGAAGAGGCCGCTGCGGCTCCGGGTCGGCATCTCGCCCTGGAAGGTGAAACAAAGGGTCGGAGCCGGGGCCTGCCGGAGGCTCTGTCGCAGGTCCGGATCGTCGCTCAGATATTTGAGGGCGTCGAACGACAGACCGGCGGACGGGACACCGGCAAGCCGTTCGCTCACCGCGGTCAGCGTCTCGGCCGGGTCCTGAGACCGGCTGTCCTCGAAGGCGAGCGGGAAAGTGCAGTGCAGATCACCGACCGTCCGCGAGAGATCGAGGCCGTGCACCGCCGTCTGTCTCCCCGAGCTGGGAAGTTCGACCACGAGACGCCCGCAGCTCCACTGGCGCTGAGCGGTCCGCACGAGCGCTGTGAGCAGGGTGGTGGCGAGCGGTGCGCGGCCCGGGTCGGGCCCGGTCATCCGTACGTTGCGGAGCGCGCGTGTCTCCTCGGGCGGCAGGCTTTGGCGGGCGGTGGCCAGTTCCTCCATCCGCACGTCGGGATGCGCCAGCGGCTCGTAGGTGGCCGGTGGTGGCACTGTGAGCTGAGTACGCCAGAACTGTAGATCCGCCTTCGCGCCCCGGCGGGCGAAGTCGTTCATCCAGCCGGAGAACACCTCGAAGCGCGCCGATGTCCGGGCCAGCCGCAGGGTCTCGCCGTGTTCGTCCCATCGGCAGAGCTGGTCCAGGTCATCCACCAGGATGCGCAGCGTGACCCTGTCCATGACGAGGTTGTTGACCGCGATGAACAGGCGTTGCCGGGAGCCGGTATCGATCAGAAGGAGACGCATCAGCGGGCCGTGCTCGACACTGATGCGGCGATGCTCCTCGCTGAGGAGCGGCGGGAGCGCGTCGGGCCGGTCCAGCGTGACCGCCTCGACGGCGAAACCGCCCTCGATGTCGCCGTAGCGCTGCGCGAATCGGCCCTCGTCCCGGCGGAACCGCAGGCGCAGCGCCTCGTGCCGGGCGACCAGCGCGGACGCGGCTCGATGGAGGCGGTCCGGGGTGAGCCGCCCATGGACGTCGAGCATGACCGTACGGGTCCAACCGTCCCACTGCCCCAGCTCCAGGGCGCGGCGCTGCGCGGCGCTGAACGGGACGTCACCGGTGTCCGGAGCCTCTCCCGGCTCGGAGGGCGCCGACTCGAAGTGCCGTACCACCGAGATCGCCATCGCCCGCAGGGTCGAGTCGTTGCTGAAGCTCGCCGGCGGGATGCGCGCTCCGGTCCGATCCTCGACGCGCTGGGCCAGACCGATCAACCCGAGCGAGTCGAGGCCGACGTCGAGAAGCGGCCGGTCCACCGATACGTCGTTCGGGTCGGTCAGCTGCAGCACCTCCGCGACCTCGGTCTGCAGCAGCCGGAGCACGTAGTCCGGCTCGCCGCCCGGGCCCGTCCGGGGCACCGTCTCCCGCGTCGGCCTGCGTTGTCCCGAGATCGCCGACGACCGCAGCGAGCCGGCCGTCCACTGGTGCTTGCACTGTGCGCGTCGCAGCTTTCCGCTGGTCGTCTTCGGAATGCTGTCCGGCCTCATCAGCAGGACCTCATGACACTGCACCCCGCAGTGCGACGTCACCGCGGCCCGGATCGCCGCGGCCGCGCGGTCCAGCGGGATGGCCTTCCCGTTCCGCAGGACCTTCTTGCGCAGCTCGGCCGCCACCACGACCCGCTCGACGCCGTCGACCCGTACCCCGAAGGCGACCGCGTTGCCCGGCCGCAGAATCGGATCGGCCGCCACGACCGCCGCTTCCAGATCCTGCGGATGAATGTTGCGGCCTCCGACGATGATGAGGTCCTTGAGGCGGCCGCAGAGGAACACCTCGCCGTCGTCGCCGATAACCCCGAGATCACCGGTACGCAGGAAACGCCGCCCGTCCTCCAGGCCGCCCCCGGTCGCCGGGCGCGCGGCGAAGACGGCCGCGTTCTCCTCCTCGGTCCGTCCCCAGTAACCGTCCGACACGCTGGGACTGGAGATCCACAGCTCACCGACGGCGTAGGGTGGCCGCGGCCGCCGGGTCACCGGGTCGACGGCGATCACCGAAACGCCCCACTCCGTGTCGGGCACGCCGCTGCCCACGAGCGTCACCGCGGGTGCGCCCGGGGCCGGCGCGACGATCACGCCGTCGCGATCCAGCCGGGCCCGGTCCCCGTGGAGCAGCGTCGGCTTCCGGCCGACCCGACCACAGACGAACAGCACGGCCTCGGCCATGCCGTAGACGTTGCCGAACGACGCCGGATCGAAGCCCATCCGGCTGAGCGCGGCTTCGAAGCGGTCCATCGTGGCGGCCAGCATCGGCTCACCGCCCTGCAGGGCGGAGTGGAGCGAGGAAAGGTCGAACGAGTCGCCGTCGCGCAGACCGCGCAGCACGTAGTCGTAGCCGGAGTTCGGCCCGGCGACGTGGGTGCCCCGATAGCGATCGACTGCTTCGAGCCAGAGACGCGGGGCGGCCAGGAAGGTCATCGAGGAGAAGGCGATGCAGCGCGCCCCGGTGTACATCGCGTTGAGGATCCCGCCGGCCAGCCCCATGTCGTGGAACAGCGGCACCCAGCCGACGAGCACCGACTCGCTGTCGACCCGGGTGTTGCGTGCGATCAGCTGGAGATTGTGCGTCAGATTCCGGTGCCGCACGACGACGCCCCGGGGCGCCGACGTCGAGCCGGAGGTGTACTGCAAGTACACGATGTCATCCGGGCCGAACTGGGCGGCCGCGTGGGCCAGCCGGACCGCGGCCGCCTCCGGCTCCGCACGCTTGACGCGGTTGGACAGCAGCCAGGTGAGTTCGGGCCAGCTCGACGTCTCGCGGCCGCGCCAGCGGCCCGCCACGCCGTCGCGTACCGATGCCAGCGCGGTGAGCGCGCGGTACTTCGCATGGGTGAGGGCGACGCGTGCGCCGCTGTCCTCGGCGATGTGCCGTAGCTTGGGCAGCTCCCGATCGAGATGCCGCGGGTCGGGGCTGGCGACCGGGACCGCGATCGCGCCGAGGAGCATGCACCCGAAGAAGCCTGCGACGAACTCCAGACCATCGGGCGGAAAGATGAGCAGCACCCGGTCGCCGGGCGCGACCCCGGCCGCCTGCAGGAAGTCGGCGGTGCCGGCCGCCCGCCGGACGATCTCCTGGTGGTCGGCCGAGTCGATCTCCTTGCCATGGCGATCGAGAAACGTGTAGAGGGGTGCCCCGGGAGCGGCGTCGAGGCGGTCCGCCATGGTGGTCAGCAGGCTCGCGGACATCCGGGACTCCGATGGTGGGGGAGTGACTCGCTCGGATGTAACTGTAGACGGCCTTGTGGAGGCGGGGGCCCCGCTGTCCAAGCGATCCGAGGCGGCGCTCCTCGGTGCTTGCGGCACAGTGCTGCTCCCATCGTTGCAGATGCTGGGCTGGTCGTGTCATCGGTTACGTTGAATTAGATGCGGTCGAGATCGGTAGTACCCAGCTACAAAGAGAAATTGATTCGACCTGGTAAGCAACCGGTTCGAGACTCCCCCGTTCTTCGGCCACGAGAATGAAGCTCCTGCTGTGAGCGTTTCCGCACAGCGGCAGGCCCTCGCCGCGCTTACGAAGGCGTACGGCGAGGGCCATCCGGTCCTGCTGCTGGCTCAGGCGGGTTACTTCTTGGCGCAGAGCGCGGCGTCGAAGACCTCGATGAGCTTCAGAGTTGTGTCGCCGGCCGACTGGTCGTTGGTGATGGCCACGGTGACGGCGCGGCCGTCGGTGGTGATGGCGGCGCGGCTCTCGTAGCCGTCCCCGTCGCCGCCGTGCCCGTAGGCGGTGCCGCCGCAGCTCAGGTCGAACTTGATCAGCCCGAGGCCGTACGTCCAGCCGGGCAGCAGCTTGGCCGCCACGGTCTTGCGCATCTCGGCCAGCTCCCGCGGCTGGAGCAGTTTGCCGGTGTGCAGGCCGACGAGGAACTTGTTCACGTCGCTGGGGGTCGCGATGATCTGACCGGCTGCGCCGGCGATGGACGGGTCGTACTCGGTGATGTCGAGCAGCTTGCCCTCCTCGACCGGCAGGTAGCCCTTCGCATGCGGCTTGCGGATGGTGCGGTCACCGGGCCCCGGGTAGTACGTCTCGGAGAGGCCGAGCCGGTCGATGATGCGGGTCGTGACGAGCTCGGCGATCGGGCGGCCGGCCACCTTCTGCGCGATCAGGCCGAGCAGGACGAAGCCGCCGTTGCTGTACTGCCAGTCCGTGCCGGGCGCGAACGCCGGGCCCTGGGCCAGGGTCGAGTCGAGCAGCTCCCGGGCTTCGAAGTACCGGTCGCGGATGGGCAGGATCCCCTTGTTCAGGAACGAGTTGTCCTGCAGGCCGCTGGTGTGCTGGAGGAGCTGCCGGACGGTGATCTTCTCGGCGTCGATGCCTTTGCCACGGACCACGCCGGGCAGGTACGTCTCCACGTTTTCGTCGAGCTTGAGCTTGCCCTCGCCGGCCAGCTGCAGGACGACGACTGCGGTGAACATCTTGGTGTTGCTGGCGATCCGGATGTAGCCGTCGGTCGGTACCTTGGCGCGGGTGCGGATGTCGGCGACACCGGCAGTGTAGTTCGTGACTCGTCCGTCCTTGTCCCGTACCGAGGCGAGCGCGCCCGGGACGTCGGGGTTGCGAACGAGGCGTTCGAGGCTTTGCTGCAGGGCGCGGTCGTGGGTGGGGACGGTGGCGGCCTCGGCTTCCGGCAGGGCGGTCAGCGCGAGGCCGGTCAGCACCACCAGCGCGGTGAGCGCGGCGGCTCCCCGGCGGCGGGTGGCAGTGGCGAGCAGGTGTGACATGGCGGTCCCCCATGGGATCGGTCCGATGTGGCCCGATCAGTCTGTGCGGCAGCGCGGTAGACATCGATCCCATGCACACCCCGATCGCCGTACAGCCTGCACCTCCGCGATCCGGCCCGCAGGTGGGATTGCTGCACAGTGGAGCGACATTGAACGATTCGGGACGTTCCCGATCCCGTTCTGAGGAGTTCGCCATGTCCACATTCGTTTCGGTAAGCCGGATGGTCGCCGCGGTGGCGGTGGCCGCCGGTCTGGCCGCCGTGGCGCCGGCGCCGGCCGCGCAGGCCGGTGCGCGCCCCGACGAGGTACAGCGCAGCCTCGAGACCCTGGTCGGACCCGGCCGGTACCCGGGTGTGCTGGCTGCGGTGCGTGACCGGCAGGGCCGCACCCGGCACTACACAGCCGGTGTCAGCGACCTCCGCGACGGCGCGCCCGTGCCGGTCAACGGCAAGGTGCGCATCGGCAGCGCGAGCAAGATGTTTCTCGCCGTTGTCGTCCTGCAGCTGGCCGGCGAGGGCAAGCTCAAGCTCGACGAGAACGTGGAGACCTACCTGCCCGGCGTCCTGCACGGCACCGGCTTCGAACCGCACCGGGTCACAGTGCGCCACCTGCTGCAGCACACCAGCGGGCTCCCGGACTACACCGACGTGATGTTCACCGAGGTTCCCGGCACCGAGCTGCCCGACTTCTTCGCCACCCGGCACCGTTACTACGAACCCCGCGACCTGGTCGACCTGGCGCTGACCGCGGAGCCCAGCCCGGCCGGTGCCGGCTGGGCCTACAGCAATACCGGGTACGTCCTGGCCGGCCTGATCGCGCAGAAGGTCACCGGCCGCCCGCTGGCCGAGTTGATCACCACCCAGGTCATCAATCGGATCAGCCTGCGCGACACGTATGTGCCCGGCGTCGGCGAGCAGCGCCTCCGCGGGCCGCACCCGAAGGGATACCAGCGAGTGCCCGGCGGCGACCTGCGCGACTTCACTGTCATGGACCCGAGCTGGGGCTGGGGCGCCGGTCAGATCGTGTCGACACCCGGCGACCTCAACACGTTCCTGCTCGCGCTGCTGGACGGCAAGCTGCTCGGCGCGGCCCAGTTCCGCCAGATGCGGACCGTCGTCGACCTGGGCGAGGGCGCCGGCTACGGACTCGGCCTGATGCGTACCCCGTTGACCTGCGGGGGCGTCGCCTGGGGCCACGGCGGTGACATCCCCGGTTATTCGACCGTCGACTGGGCGACCGAAGACGGCCGGGCAGTGACCCTCACGGTCACCGCGATGACCGGGTCGCTGCAGGACAAGTCGGTCAGCGGCGCGCGGGGCGGCATCGTCGACGCCGCCCTCTGCGCGGGCCGCCTCGAGTGATCGATCGAGCCCTGCTGCACGGTATCCCCAAATTCTCCGGTAGGGCAGCGCTTCTCGACACGGCCGGCATTGGCGACCGAGGCCGTCACCACCCGCTTCGGGGCCCCACATACAGCGCCGCGACGTCGTGATCAGGGCTGGTCTGTCGGTGCGACGGCAGCGAGGGTGAGATTGCTTCCTGCTTCCTGGGCCCCTATGCCGGGCTGTCCGCAGACGTGGAGTGGTCGGCTGCGCGGGTCACGGACGGCACGCTGACACCGGGCATCGCTAGGCGCGACAGCTGGAAGGACGCCGGCACCAGGATCCGGGCGCTTATCGAGGGACGGATCTACGGCAAGGTCGTCCTCGACATCGGCCGGTAGCCGCAGCGACCCGGCCGTCGTCATATTCAAGCGGGAGTCTGATCAAGAAACGGCGGGCGCCCCGGATCCTTCGGATCGAGGGACGACCAACTGCTCGCCCGCCGGGCGAGGCAACACAGGTCACGTCCTCGCGGTCGTCCGCTCACACCAGCACCGGCCTATAGTCCCGTCACCCAGCCCGCGCTGCCCGCCCGTCACCCGACCGGCGGGCAGCGCCACGGCGTGCTCCTGGCATCCCTCGCCCTCGGCCAGACCAACGGCCGTCGTCGCGGACGGTGTCGATGTCGCCACCGTGTCCCCAACGAACTGCCATGGCTGTAGAGCTTTAGCGGCCGTGACCGTGACCGGGCCGACAGCCCTCTTTCGGCTGCCGGCCCGGAAATCTTGCCGTGCTCGGCCTACTCCCGCAGACCGATGTTCTGCACCGGTGGGATCCGCAGGAGCCTCCCCACAGGAAGCACTGTCGTCAGCAGAGCCAGCAGCGTCGTCCCTCCGATCACCGCAACCCACCCCATGGGCGGCACGTACGGCACCGGGTTGCCGGTCATGACGTTGACCACCGACACCAGCGTCACGGCCGCGGCCGCGCCGCCGATCAGGAGCGACGTGCCCAGCAGACCGATCTGCTCGGCATGCACCATTCGCTTGACCTGCCGGCCGGTGACGCCGACCAGGCGCAGCAGGGCGAGCTCCCGGCCGCGGGCCAACGCTGCCAGCACCATGGTGTTCGCGGCGGCCAGCGCGGCGTAGCTGATGAGCACACCGATGAGCAGCTTGTTCAACCAGGCGCTCACCGCGATGTCCTTCGCGATCTGGCCGGAGAGCGTCTTGGTGTCGATGATCCCGGTGCCGGGGAACTGCTCGGTCAGGGCGGCCAGCGGAGCGGCCACGTCGGCGCCGGGCCGGGACCGGACCAGGATCTGGTCATCGAGGTTGGACGCGGTGTGCCCGGTGACCATGGAGCGGCTCAGCGTCACGTCGGCGAAACCCCAGCCGCGTTCGTAGATTGCCGCCACGGTCGGCTCGACCGGAGTGCCGTCGCCGAGCCACAGCTTGATCCTGTCGCCCACGTTCCAGCCGTGCGTCGAGGCCTGCAGGGTGGACACGGCGACGCTGGTGTCGTTCAGGTCCGCCAAGGCGCCCTCGGACACCCGCAGGTCCATGGTCTGCGTGACGGCCTGCGGGTCGACGCCCTGGGCGCTGATCGCCTCGCCGGCGCCGAGCGTGGTCACCAGGACCGAGGTGCTCCGCACGCCGGTTGCCGCCTGCACGCCGGGGATCCGCCGCACCGCGGTGATCGCCTCGTCGGGCAGCCCGGTCGCCGACATCACGGCGTCCTGGGCCAGCATGCCGTCCCGGCTCTGGGTCACCGCCTGGCGTTGCAGGTTGTCCTGCAGGAACCACACCGAGCCGCCGAAGCCGACGGAGAGCACCAGGGCAGTCAGCACGGTGACCATGCCCTGGGCGTTGGCCCGCAAGTTCGCCGCGGCGAGGTGTCCGCTGGCGCCCCACACCCGCCGCAGCACCGGCCCGAGCAGCCGGGCCGCAGCCAGATTGACCCACGGGCCGAGCAGCGCGACCGCCAGCACGAACAGGCAGAGCATGCCGAGCGCGGCGCTGATGGCGGTCTGGCCGTTGGTGGCGGTGCTGACCGTGGTCATGAAGGCCGCGCCGGCCAACGTGGCCAGTCCGGCCACGAGGCGGACCTTGCCGCTGCGGCGCCGCTCCACGGCGATCTCACCGAGTGCCTCGGTGGGCCGGATGCGGGCCACCCGCAGCGCCGCGATCAGTGCCGACCCGGTCGCGACCAACACGGTGGCGGCCGCCACCGCGAGAGCGGCGAGCAGGCCACCGTGCATCGGGAACGAGCTGGGCAGGAATCCGCGGTTCACGAGCTCGTCGTGGGTCCAGCCGGTGGCGAGGATGCCGGCCGGGATGCCGAGCGCCACCGCGATGACGCCGAGCACTGCGGCCTCGCCGATGATGATCCGGCGGATCTGGCCGGGGGTGGCGGCGATGGCCCGCAGCAGCGCGAGGTCGCGGCGACGGTGCCGGACGGACAGTCCGACCGTGCCGGCGACCACGAGCAGGACGATCAGCGCCATGTACAACCCGAAGATGAAGCCGACCTGGAGCAGCAGGCCCTTGGCGGCGATCTCCTCGGACGCCTCGAGCTTGCCTCGGTCGGTGCCGGTGTAGACCTCGCCGCCGGCGTCGCCGGCCGGCTTCCGCAGCGCCGCGGTGACCGCGGCTCGGTCCGCTCCGGGCGCGATCAGCACGCCGACCGCGGCGACCCGGCCTGGGTGGGGGTAGAGGGAGGTGGCGTGCTTGTCGGTGAAGAACACCGCCGCCGGTCCGCCGGTGTCGTCCGCCTGGGCGATCCCGCTCACGGTGTAGCTACGAGCGGAGCCGCCGACCAGCACCTGGGTGGTGGCGCCGGGCTTGAGCGCCCCGGCCAGGCGAGCGTCCAGGACGATCTCGCCGGCGGCGTCCGGCGCGGCGCCGGCGATCAGACGGTACGGGGTGAGCACGGCGCTCGCCCAGCCGTGGCCGCTGGCGGCAACCGAGGGCGTGGCCAGCGGCACGACGCTGAACGACACGTCGGTGACCGCGGACGCGACGCCCGGGATCTGCCGGACCTGGTCGGCCAGCGCGGCGGGAAGGGTGCCGCCCTCGGGCAGTGGCACGGCGGAGGTCTCGGCCGAGCCGTCGGGCCCCTTGGCGGTGAACGAGGTTTCGAGGTCGGCGACGACCGCGTCGGCGGCGGCGTACCGCTGGGGTTCCGGCTGGTAGCGCAGGCCGGACTCGACGAGCGTGCCGACACTCATCAGGATCATGACGCCCACGGTGAGGGCGATCAGGGTGGCGGTCACGGCGCCGACGCGGCGGCGCAGCATCTGTACGGTCAACTTCAGCATCGCTCAGCGCTCCTGTGTCACGTGCCGGCCGTGGCCCAGCGAGGCCAGGTGTTCGGCGATGCGGTCCGCGCCGGGCTGCGGCAGGTCCCGCACGATCCGGCCGTCGGCGAGCAGGAGCACCCGGTCCGCGTACGAGGCGGCCGCCGGGTCGTGGGTCACCATGATCACCGTCTGGCCGGCGTCGTCGACGACGGACCGCAGCAGCGCGAGCACCTCGGCCGCGGTCTGCGTGTCAAGGGCGCCGGTCGGCTCGTCACAGAAGATCACCTCGGGGCGCATCGCGAGCGCACGGGCGATCGCGACCCGCTGCTGCTGCCCGCCCGAGAGCTCGGCTGGTCGGTGCCGGAGCCGATCGGTCAGCCCCACCCGGCGGACCACTTCGTCCAGCCATCCACGGTCCGGCCGAGTGCCGGACAGGCGCAACGGGAGCAGGATGTTGTCCTCCACGCTCAGCGCGCCGATCAGGTTGAACGCCTGGAACACGAACCCGATCGTGGTGCGCCTCAGCTTGGTCAGGTTGGTCTCGGACATCTTCGACAGTTCGGTGCCGCCCACCCACACCCGACCGGACGTGGGCCGGTCCAGCCCGGCGGCGGTCTGCAGCAGCGTGCTCTTGCCGGAGCCGGAGGGGCCCATGACTGCGGTGAACGTGCCGCAAACGAACGTCGCGTCCACTCCGGCGAGCGCGGTGACCGGCTGGCTTGCGCTGCCGTACGTCTTGGTCAGTGCCTCCACCCGCACGGCGTCGGACTCGGCGACTGCGGGGCGGCGTACGGCTGGGGCACTGTGGATGGTCATGATCTTGCCTTCCCGAAGGTTTGCTGCTCAAGAGGTGTGCAAGGAACCTATGGCGACGCGATGCGCCGGGCCATGCAGCCTGCGGGCAACTCCTGGTACAGCAGGCACCCCAGTTGCCGTGGCGGTGGCGGGGTGGAACGGACGGCCGGCGGACGACCGTCCGGGCCTACATCGCCACCGCCTCGGCCTTGACCACCCTCACGTTCCACTCTGACTGACAGCCGACGCGTGTCAGCCGGCCACCGAGGTCGGCGTCAAGTCCTTCTGCAGCGACGAGCGCGGAGGGCACGAGCGAGAATCTGAAACTCCGGTCCGGAGTCCTACATCTGATCCCGGCGCAGTTGCAGGGCGGGGTGACGGGGCGGCGCGAATCCAAGCGTGCGGTAGAGGCGCTCGCCGCCCGGAGTGGCGTTGAGGTCCACCACGCTGACCGTGGTGTCGTCGGCGAACCAGCGGAGGAGTGCGTTCAGACAGTCCCGGGCGTGGCCACGTCCGCGGGCGTGTGGCTCGGTGCTGATATTGAAGACATGACCACGCAGCCCTCCTGGATTGCCGGGCCCTGGCGCGTGCCGGTCGCAGAGGCCGGAGGCGTTGCTCACGATGCCGCGTTCGGGATCTTCGACCACGAACGCGGCGAAGACCTGCGGGTCGCTCAGCGAACGGGCGAACCAGTCCAAGGCAGCGGCCCGCCAAGACGCCGTGGCGTCGCCGACGGGCGCCCCCATCGCCTCCAGCATGGTGACGCGGAGTCGGACCAGCGCAGCCGCGTCGTCAGGCACAGCTCTACGTAGACCTGCCATTTCGTGCCCTTCCTTCCCCACCCCAAAGGGCATGTCGTCGGCAGACCGGAGGCCTTGAGCCACTCCGCGCCACTATCGCTGTGTGTCCTCAAGAAAACGGAGCACAGCGGTGACCCGGCGGTCGGTCTGGTCGAGCTCGGTGAGGCCGAGCTTGGCGAAGATGTTGCGGATGTTCTTGTGCACCGCGCCCTCGGTGATGAACAGCCGCCCCGAGACGGCAGTGTTGCCGAGTCCCTGAGCCATCAGTGACAGCACGTCTCGCTCGCGCGGGGTCAGCCGGTCCAGGGCGGTGTCCGGGCGGCTGCGGGCGAGAAGCTGCCCGACCACTTCAGGGTCGACCGCAGTGCCGCCGTCCGCAACGCGTCGCAGGGCGGTGAGGAATTCCTCTACCCTGCCGACCCGCTCCTTGAGCAGATAGCCGAGCCCTTCCGCGCCGCCGGCGAGCAGCTCCGTGGCGAAGGTGTGCTCGACATAGGCGGAGAGTACCAATACAGCCAGCCCCGGCTGCCGGCGGCGAGCTTCGCCGGCGGCGACGATGCCCTCGTCGGTATGGGTGGGTGGCATCCGTACATCCACGATCGCGACATCGGGCTCGTGCTGGTCGACGGCGGTCAGGAAGCCGGCCGGGCTGCCGGCGGTCGCCACCACGTCGAGTCCTTCCGCCCGTAGCAGCAGTGCCAGGCCTTCCCGCAGAAGGGCGTCGTCCTCGGCAATCACAATCCGCACGGCAGCTTCACATCCATCATCGTCGGCCCCCCGGGCGGGCTGGTCAGCTCGAATCTGCCGTCGTATGCCTCGACCCGGCGTCGTATGCCGGTCAGGCCGGATCCGCCGCTCTCATCGGCACCGCCGCAGCCGTCGTCGCTCACGCTGAGCCGAAGCCGACTGGTCTCCTGGTCCACGGCAACAGTGACCGCAATGCTCGTGGCACCGCTGTGCTTGGCCGCGTTGGTCAGCGCTTCGGCCACCACGAAATAGGCGGTTGCTTCGACCGACACGGCGCATCGGGTGGGCAGGTGAACGTCCAGACGACATGGGAGAGGGCATCCGGCGACCAGGCCGTCGAGCGCGCCGGCGAGCCCTCGGTCGTCGAGCACCGGCGGCAGAATGCCGCGCACTACCGTTCGGAGTTCGCCGAGAGCCTTTTCGGTGGCCTGTTGCGCGCGGTCGAGCAGCTCCCGGCCGGCCGGCGGATCACGTGTCCAGGCCCGACTGGCCGCGCCGAGCAGCACAGCGACCGCGACCAGGTGGTTCTGGGTACCGTCGTGCAAGGACCGCTCGATCCGTCGCAACTCGGCAGCGTGCGCGTCCAGAGCGGCAGCCCGGGTGGCGGTCAGCTGGGCGACGCGCAAGCTGAGGTCGGTGCCGGCAACAGGCGCCAGCAGGCGACGACCAGGCCAGGCCTGCATGCGAGCCATCGATTGGCCTGCGCCGAAGAGCACTGCCATCAAGCCGAGGCCCAACAATGACACGGTGATGGCGTCTGCTGACCCGTCGATTCTCCAGAACACCAGGCTTGGCGCGCCCGCCTCGGGCGGCACCAGGTGGTACCAGAACGGGAAGGTCAGATCCTGCACCGCAGCGAGCGGCAAGGTCAGTCCGAGCAGTCCCACCGCGAGCCCGAAGATGGCGTGTACCGGCACCCACACGAGTTCGCGACGCACGGCCGGATCCCGCAACGCGGAGATGGCGTGGTCGGGTACCGGGGGTGGACTGAGGACATCCGGTCCCCAGCGGGAAAGGCGTCCCCGTTCGCGGTCGGCAACCGATCGCACGGCCCGCAAGGCGCTCGGAACGAGCAGGATTCCGACGCCGCAGATGCTCAAGGCCAGCACGCTGAACAGGCAGAGCATTGCCGCGAGGGCAAGGACGGCAGTGCTGAGACCCCCCACCAAATGTTCTATGGCGTCGACTGCGGCTCGTATCCGCTCGCCTGCATAACGGCGCATTTCTACCCTCCAGTTGCTGTTGGGAAGTGACCCTATGCCACGCCCACGGGCGACGCAGTACAGCAGGCTGTACTGCGTTTTGTCGCGGTGGCAGGATCGTTCTGGCCGCCCTGTGGTTCTAGCGTGGATTCATGACTGATCACATTTCACCGAACAGTAGCCCGCTACGACCGATGCTGTGGCTGCTGCTCTTTGTGAGCATCGCCGCCAACGCGATCGCGTCTTCGATCGGTACTACCACCGCCAGTACCGTGGTCGGGGCCCTTTTCGGCGCAACGGCCCTCACCTGTGCCGTCTCCTTGGTGGTCCACCATTACCGCCGCCAGGGGAAATGACGACATTTGGCCTCGACCGCAGTCCGAACGGAGCAACGCGTCTGTGTACCGGACCGCCGAAGCGTTACGAGATCATTTACTCAGCGCTGGGGAGAGCAACCGTAATTGTCCCTCGCTGCGACTCCTGGCGAGCCAGCCGACGACTCGGGGGAGGCTTTGGCCGAGTCGATCGCAAATCCTGGTCCGTGTGGAGCGCCCCAGAAGGCGATTGACATACCCGGCCCTCATTTGCCTTTTCCGGCATTCTGGTCCGGTCAACCCGCTTATCAACGATGGCGCATCGATGCGCTCACCCCGGGACCCGAAGCACCGACAGCGAGGAACGTCGCTCGCGGCGTCCTCGATTTCCCGGACAGGGCCGCTCTCCTCGGCGGATCGGCTGAAGCCGCGGGAGAAGGACGAAAACGCACTGCAATGATGGCCCTATGCAACAACTTTCTTCGGAGGCCGGCGAGGCCGCCGTGCAGGCTTTGATGCTGGCCAGCCGCGCGTTCGTCGGGCTGACCGCGCGCTCCCTGGCTGCCGTCGAGGGCGAGGTCACCCTGCCGCAGTTCCGCGCCTTGGTCGTGCTGGCCGTACGCGGCCCGCAGCGCAGTATCGACATCGCCGAGGAACTCCAGGTCAACCCGTCCACCGGCACCCGCATGCTCGACCGCCTGATCCGGAAGGGCCTGGTCCGGCGCCTGCGCTCGACGACGGACCGCCGGGTCGTACGGGTCCGGCTCACCCCGGCGGGGCACGACGTCGTCGAGCAGGTCCTCACCCGCCGTCGCGCCGATCTGGAACAGCTCGTCGCCGCCACCGCACAACTGTGGCAGCCGGCCGTGACTCAAGCGCTCACCGCGTTCGCCGAAGCGGCCGGGGAGATCGGCGAGAAGGACTGGTGGCTCGGCTGGGCCGCACACCGCGACGACATGGGAGACGACGAAGCGACGCTCGCGGACACATGAGCCCATCGACCCGTGACGCGCGGCGCTGATATCTCACTGCGACAGCCCTGGCAAGAACACTTGCATAGTGCAATGATGGTCTAGTGCACGGTAGGAGGAGTGCGACAGGCAGAGAAGAGGAGGACACATGGACGCCAACGGTGAACACCATGTGGCTCGCATCGACGACACCGTGACCTCGGAGAACCTGCATGCCCGCGCCGAGGCAGTCGCAGTGCCGGATTTCAACTATCTGGAACAGATGGTGGAGGGAATCGTCGCAGGGCTGACGCGCGGACGCCGCCGCCGCGATGACAGCTCGACAACGCCGGATACCACTGCGCCGAAGCGATGACGCGATTCGACACCGCCGACACCACCCTCCACGCCGTCACGGCACAAGCGTCGACCGTCCCGTTGCTTCCTGCCCCCGCAGATGTCACGCACGCCGAAAGGTGATGATCATGAGCGTCGACTCGGCCCGGATCACTCACACGCCAGGACCCGTGCTCACCGGCGGAGACCGCGGCCCGTACGGGCCGCTGGTGTGGCAGCGCACCGACATAGTCGGCACAGAGCTCGTCTTCCCGTCCGAGACGGAGCCGCGCACCGTAACCGGATGTTCCGTGGTCGCGGGGGTGCTGCCCCATACCACTCGCTTCCACGCCGAGATCGACACCAGCTACGCGGTCAACGCGCTCACAGTGACCTGCGCAGGCGCGGACTGGAGCCGGGAGTTGCGGATGAGCCGCGACCGTGACGGCGGCTGGTCCTGCCGTACCGCGGAATCCGGTGATCTCGGACGATCGCCGGCGCACAGCGGCTACCCGGCGTCGCCGCTCCCCGGTATCGACGACCCCGATCGACTCACCGGCGCCCTCGTCCTGCGACTGGACGACTCGCCGATCTTCGTGACCTGGGCACTGCGCCACTTGCATCTCGCCGCCGGCGAGCCGCCCACGGTCGCACCGACGATCCGCGTGCTCACCCCGTCGCTGGTCGTGGAGCCGGCCAGGTCGGCCTACCAGCTGGTCAGCGAGCATCGGCTGCGGATCAGCGGCGGCGAACGGCCGACGACCTACGAGCTCGACCGCGGCAGCCTGGTTCTGGCCCAGCCGGCGCGGCTGAGACTCGCCCGCTGATCGCGCCAGACGTCCGCCAGGGGAAGGATCGCCGTGGGCAACGAGGACATCGTCATCGTGGGTGCTGGGTTCGCCGGCTATCACGCCGCGCGGCGCTTGGCGAAACGCCTGCGCGGCACGACTCGGATCACGGTGCTGAACCCGACCGACTACTTCCTCTACCCGCCGCTGCTACCAGAGGTCGCCGGGGGCGTCCTCGAACCTCGGCCGGTCACCGTCCCGTTGGCCGACACCCTGTCCGGGGTGCGCATCGTCCTCGGCCAGGCCACTGGGATCGACCCGAGTCAACGACGAATGGTCTACCGCGACCCGGAGGGCCGCGACGGCGAACTGCGCTACGACCGGCTGCTGCTGACCGTCGGCAGCGTCAACAAACTGCTACCCGTTCCCGGGGTTGCCGACAACGCCCACGGTTTCCGCGGTCTTCCTGAGGCGCTCTACCTGCGCGACCATCTGATCCGGCAGGTCGAGATGGCCGCCGCGAGCGATGATCCCGCCGAGCGGCAGGCGCGGTGCACCGTCATCGTGGTCGGCGCCGGGTACACCGGCACCGAAGTCACCGCCCAGGGGCAACTGCTGACCGCGCAGGTCGCCGCCCGCCACCCGCGGTTGGCCGAGGTGCGTCCGCGTTGGCTGCTGGTCGACCAGGGGGAGCGGATCCTGGCTCACCTGGACCGGCGCCTGTCCGACGCGGCCACGCGGACTCTGCGGGAACGCGGAGCCGAGATCCGCACCGGCACCTCCATTGCCGAGGCCACCGCCGCGGGCGTGCACCTGGACGACGGCACGTTCGTGGCCAGCCGCACGCTGGTGCGGTGTGTCGGCGTGCGCCCGGACCCCTTGGTCGAGACCATCGGCCTTCCTACCGATCAGGGGCGGCTCGTGGTCGACGCCGGCCTCGGCTTCGCCGTCGATCTCGGCGGACGAGCCGCCGCCGCGAACCCGCTCGGGGTGGCCCTGACCGGCCTGCCTGCTCTGGCGGTGACCCGCGGCTACCACCTGGCCGCCCTGCCGGCCAACCATGTTCGGACCACCGCGGCGTGGCTGTTCGCCGCCGCCGGGCGCCGTCCCGACACCCAGCTCGGCCTGGTGCCGGGGGCCGCGGTGCCGCTGGACACCGCCGATCCGGAAGTGGCGCACACCGGCACCTGAGCCCGAACGGGATCTCACCGTTCGCATCGATCTGTTGGGAGACCACATGCGTGCCCTCACCGTGCAACCGGGAACCGCCGGCCCGGCCTGGATCGACGACCTTCCCGATCCGGTCGCCGGCGACCACGAACTGCTGGTCGAAGGCCTGGCGCTGGGAGTCTGCGGCACGGACCGGGAGATCGTCGCCGGCAGTTACGGCTGGGCACCGCCCGGCCGCGACCGGCTCATCCTCGGCCACGAGTCGCTGGGCCGCGTCCGTCAGGCCCCACCGGGCAGCGCCTTCACCGCCGGCGACCTGGTCGTCGGCGTGGTGCGCCGACCTGACCCGGTGCCCTGCGGGGCGTGCGCGCACGGCGAGTTCGACATGTGCCGCAACGGCCGCTACACCGAACGCGGCATCAAACAGCTCGACGGCTACGCCGCCGAGCTCTGGACCGTCGAGACCGACTACGCCGTCACCCTCGACTCCCGGCTCGCTGACGTCGGGATGCTGATGGAGCCGACCACTGTTGTCGCCAAGGCCTGGGAACAGATCGACCGGATCGGCGCCCGCGCCTGGAACGATCCGAAGACGGTACTGGTCACCGGGGCCGGCCCGATCGGGCTGCTCGCCGCCTTGCTGGGCGTCCAGCGGGGCCTGGACGTGCACGTCCTGGACCGGGTCACCGACGGGCCCAAGGTCGACGCCGTCGCCGCGCTCGGTGCCACCTACCACCACGACCCCGTCACCGACGTCGCCGGCAAGCTGCGACCGGACATCGTCATCGAGGCCACCGGGGCCGGATCGGTGGTGTTCGACGCCATCGCCAACACCGCCACCTACGGCATCACCTGCCTGACCGGCGTCTCCACCGCCGGCCGGACGATCACCATCGACGCCGGCGCCGACAACCGGCAGATCGTGCTGGAGAACGACGTCGTCGTCGGCAGCGTCAACGCCAATCTGCGCCACTACCAGCTCGCCGCGCAGGCGCTCGCACAGGCCGATCTCGGCTGGCTGCATCAGCTGATCACCCGCCGGACACCCCTCGAGCGTTTCGCTGACGCGCTGACCGCCCGCCCGGACGACATCAAGGTCGTTCTGACCCTCACTGACCAGGGACGGTGACGCGGCGTGCCGTCGAACATCGAGGACTACGCCCTGGTCGGAGACCTGCACACCGCCGCGCTGATCAGCCGCTACGGATCGGTGGACTGGCTGTGTCTGCCCCGATTCGACTCACCGGCCTGCTTCGCCGCCCTGCTCGGCGACGACAGCAACGGCCGCTGGCGCATCGCCCCGACCGGTGCCGGTGAAGCAACACGCCGCCGGTACGCGGGCGACACGCTCATACTGGAAACGGAGTGGGACACCGGCGACGGCACGGTGCGGCTGATCGACTTCATGCCACCGCGCGGCGAAGCCGCCGACCTCGTCCGTATCGTCGAAGGCGTCACCGGCTCGGTACGGATGGGCTCGGAACTCTCGTTGCGCTTCGACTACGGCCATGTCGTGCCATGGGTGCGGCACCAGGACAACGGCATCTCCGCCGTCGCCGGGCCCGACGCGGTCTGGTTGCACACCGACGTGCCCCTGCACGGCCGTGACCGCAGCACCACCGCCGAGTTCACCGTCACGGCCGGTCAGCGCATCACCTTCGTGCTCACCCATCAACTCTCCCATCTTCCGGAGCCGAAGTCGGCGCACCCGGAGCAGGCGCTGCGTGACACCCGCCGATACTGGGATGACTGGATCGGCCGGCACACCTACGACGGGCCGTGGACCGACGCTGTGCGCCGTTCACTGATCTTGCTGAAGGCGCTGACCTACGCGCCGACCGGCGGCATCGTCGCCGCCGCGACCACTTCGCTGCCCGAACAGGTCGGTGGCGTCCGCAACTGGGACTACCGCTACTGCTGGCTGCGTGATGCCACATTCACCCTTCAGGCGCTGCTGGGCACCGGTTACATCGCCGAAGCCACAGCGTGGCGGCAGTGGTTGCTGCGCGCGGTCGCCGGCGACCCGGCCGACCTGCAGATCATGTACGGCCTCGACGGCACCCGCCGCCTACCCGAGTCCACTCTGGACTGGTTGCCCGGATACCAGGGCGCCAGTCCGGTCCGGGTCGGTAACGCGGCCGCCGGGCAGTTTCAGCTCGACGTGTGGGGTGAAGTCCTCGACGGGCTGCACCTGAGCCGCGAGGCCGGCATCGCCGCCACCGACGACGGCTGGGACGTCCAACGCGCCCTGCTCGACTTCCTCGAAAACCACTGGCAGGACCCCGACAACGGCCTGTGGGAGGTTCGTGGCCCCAGACGGCACTTCGTGCACTCCAAAGTGATGGCCTGGGCAGCATTCGACCGCGCCACCACCGCCGTCCAAGAACATGGGCTGCCCGGCCCGGTCGACCGATGGCGAGCAGCGTGCGACGCCATCCACGCCGACGTCTGCGCTCACGGCTACGACCCCGCCCGCAACACCTTCACCCAGTACTACGGATCCACCGCACTCGACGCCGCGCTGCTGATGCTGCCCCGGGTCGGCTTCCTGCCCTACGACGATCCCCGCGTCATCGGTACCGTCGACGCCGTTCAGCAACAGCTGTGCCACGAGGGCTACCTGCTGCGCTACCGACCCGAGCACGACGGCGTCGACGGCCTGCCCGGCACCGAAGGCGCCTTCCTGGCCTGTACCTTCTGGCTGGTGGAAGCGTTGCACGGCATCGGACGGCGCGAACAGGCGGCCACGCTGTTTGAACGGCTGCTCACCCTGCGCAACGACGTCGGCATGCTCTCGGAGGAATACGACCCGGGCGCGGCGCGACAGCTCGGCAACACCCCACAGGCGTTCACCCTCGTCGGTCTGGTCAATGCCGCGCGCCGCCTCGGCGGATCAACCACCACGACCAGCGACGACCCCGCCGAGCAGCGCCTCGACACGCCGGCGTGATGGCCCGCTACGCCGAACTTCTCGACGATGAGCTCTCCGATGCCCCGATCCCGCGGTGTGCAAGGCCGTGCAACGGATCGGACGCCGGCGGTCGTGCTGCGGTGATGTTCACGGTCTGGCGGAGCGGTGGAGGTAAGCGTTGAGGCCGCCGAGTTCTTCGCTGGCGATGAACACCGATCGGACGTTGATGATGGCTTCCTCGACGTGGGCGGGGCAGCCCCAGGCCGAGTCGCCCCACGAGTCGGCGATCTTGAGTTCGGCTGGTTCGGTGCAGTCAGCGGCGCCTCCGAGCTGACACTGCTCTGGGTGGGGCTGGCTGGCTTGGGCTGCGGCGGCGGCACGCATCCGGGCGTTCAGTTCCGCAGCAGCTTCGGCGCGTTGCTCGGCGTCGGCGCGGAGCTGCCGCTCTGCGCGGACGGTCTTTGCGAGCTCTTCGAGGGCCGACTTGGCGCTTGCCTCAGCGGCGAGTTTCGCCTGTTCGATGTGGTGGCGCTCGATCGCCAGGGCCGCGGTGTCGGCGAAGAGACGGGCCAGGGCGAGGTCGATGTCTTCCGGGGTGCGTGGGGTGCGGTGGTACATGGCGAAGGTGCCCAGCAGGTGTCCGTCGCGGGCCAGGATCGGCGTCGACCAGCACGCGGCCAGCCCGGCGGCTTCGGCCAGGTCGCGGAAGTCCACCCAGAACGGATCCGTGGCGAGGTCGGTGGCCATGACGGGCTCACGCCGGTGAGCTGCAGTGCCGCAGGAGCCGACCCCTTCACCGGTGGCGATGCCGTCGATGGCTTGATTGTAGAAGTCGGGCAGGCTCGGCGCGGCACCGTGGCGCAAGTGCCGACCGTCCGGGTCGGCGAGGAGGACGGAGACGAGCACTCCGTGCGGGGAGAGGCTTTCGATGCTGCGGGCCATCCCGTCGAGCACCTCGGCCAGGGGCGCCTGCCGGGCGATCTGTTCCAGCAGAGCACGGTGCTTGGTCAGCAGCCGCTGGGCGTTTCTGACCTGGGTCGTCTCGACGCCGATGACCCGGATGCCGATCACGGTGCCGGTGCTGTCGCGGCGCGGTTCGTAGGTGAAGTCGAAGTACACCTCCCGTGCCTGCGGTCCGGTGCCCAGCACCACGCGCGCGTCGCGGCCGGTGTAGGGCTCGCCGGTGCGGTAGACCTGGTCCAGCAGATCGAGGAAGCCCTGACCGGCCAGCTCCGGCATCAGCTCGGCCAGCGGGGCACCGAGACGGGCCCGGTCCGCACCGATGGTCGCGACGAACGCCGGGTTCGCGATCTCGAGGACGTGCCCTTGGCCCGCGAGGACGGCGAACACGGCAATGGACTGCCCGAACAATGCCCGCAGGTCCTCGTCTGCCGGCTGTGCGAGGCCGGCCGGTTCGCCGTGAGCAGGCCGCTGGGCGGGTACAGCCCTCATGTGGTACCTCTCGTGGATATGCGGATCGAAACCGATCTGCCGGTTCGGGGTCAGGCCGGTGATGTTACGGCTGTCCGGCTGGTTCGGCGACGGTGTACTCGACAGCGGCGTGCAGCTTGAGCAGGTGCACCTGCTCCGGCATCCATCTGAAGCAAACGTTGCTGAAGTGAAGTAACTATGGCGACCATGTCGCGCTGATCTGCTCAGAGTTCGCTGATCGTCGCCTACTTTGTTGACCGCGTTCATATAAAGGAGCTACGGTCCCGTGTCCTGTGCCCGGGTGCTCGACCCGCTGACGGGAGGATCAAGGGATGGCAACACACTGGCCCACGCCGGGACTCGGCTTCGGTGGGGACTACAACCCCGAGCAATGGTCGCCGGAGGTGTGGGACGAGGACGTGCGCCTCATGGCTGAGGCGGGCGTGAACGTCGTGACCCTCGGTGTGTTCAGCTGGGGCGCTCTCGAAGTCGCCGACGGCGTGTTCGAGTGGACGTGGCTGGACCGCGTCATCGACCTGCTGCACCGTAACGGGATCGCGGTTGACCTGGCCACCCCCACCGCCTCGCCGCCGTTGTGGCTGCTCGCCGCCCACCCCGAGATCCTGCCGGTGAACGCCGACCAGACGCGGCGCCAGCCGGGAGCGCGCGACGGTTGGTGCGCGAACTCGGCGACGTTCCGGCGCTACGCGTTGCGCATGACCAGGGCACTCGCCGAGCGTTACGGCGCACACCCGGCGGTGGTGCTGTGGCACGTCAGTAACGAGATCGGCGGCGGCAACGGGCGTTGCTACTGCGACGAGTCTCTTGCCGCGTTCCGGGGGTGGTTGCGTGAGCGCTACGGCTCGCTCGACAACCTCAATCGCGCCTGGGGAACGGCGTTCTGGGGGCTTTACCTCACCGACTGGGAACACGTGCCGGCGCCGCGGGGCGGTGAGGCGCACAATCCGGCGCTGATGCTGGACTACGACCGGTTCTGCTCGGACTCGCTGCTCGACCATTTCAAGGCCGAACGCGACGTCATCCGCCGGTTCGCGCCCACCACGCCGATCACCACCAACTTCATGGTCGGTCCCCATCAGGACGTCGTCGACTACCCGCGCTGGGCCGAGCACGTGGACGTGGTCGCCAACGACCACTACACCGTTCCGGCCGATCCGATGCCGGCGCAGGACATCGCGTTCTGCGCGGACCGGGTGCGGGGGATGACCCCTGGCCGGGGTCCGTGGCTGCTGATGGAGCACGCGGTCAGCGCGCACGCCTGGTATCCGGTCAACCGGGCCAAGGCGCCGCGTGAGCTGATCCGGGACAGTCTCGGGCACATCGCGCGCGGTGCCGACGGCGCGCTGTTCTTCCAGTGGCGGGCCTCACTGCGGGGCGCCGAGCAGTTCCTGCAGGGCATGGTGCCGCATGCCGGTCCCGACTCCAAGATCGGCCGGGAGGTGCGGGAACTGGGTGCGGTGCTGGGACGTCTCGCCGAGGTGCGGGGCTCCACTGTGGAACGAGCACGGGTCGCGCTGCTGTTCGACAACGAGGCGGCGTGGGCGCTCTCCCGAGGGCTCAAGCCGCACAAGGAGCTCGGCCACGGCAACGAACCGCGTACCTGGCACCGGGCGCTGTGGACCCGCAGCGTCCTGGTCGACGTCGTGTCCCCCTGGGCTGATCTGAGCACCTACGACCTGGTGATCGTGCCGGCCCTCTTCCTGGTGGACGACGAGTCCGCGGGGCGGGTCGCCGCGGTGGCGCAGCGCGGTGGCGTCGTGGTGGTGACCTGGCTGTCGGGCATCGTCGATCACGAGAACGCCGTGCGGCCCGGCGGCTACCCCGGTGCCTTCCGCGAGCTGCTGGGCGTACGGTCGCAGGAGTTCTTCCCGCTGCAGCCCGGTGAGCGCGGCCGCCTGGACTCGGGAGCGACGTTCCACTCGTGGTCGGAGCTCGTGGATGTCACTGACAGCGAGGTCATCGCGCGCTACACCGAGGGGCCGCTGACCGGTGGACCCGCCGTGACCCGCCGCGCCGCCGGCTCGGGCGCAGCCTATTACGTGTCCTGCGCCCTCGAGGCCGAGAGCCTGGACGAGTTCGTCGCCCAGGTGCTGGACGACGCGGGCATCGAGTCCCGCGGCGGCGCAGCCGGACCGGACGTGGTGCGCCGCGAGAAGGACGGCACCACGTGGCTCTTCGCCCTCAACCACGGCGAGGAGGAACGCCGGGTGGCGGTGCGGGGAGTGGAGCTGGTGACGGGGGAGACCGTCGATCACGAGCTGATCGTGCCGGGTCACGAGGTGCGGGTCGTGCGGGAGAGCCGGTGAGCAGCGCCGGACGGAATGAGGCCGGACGCTTGCCAGACCAGCTGACCGGTCCCTGGCACCGCCGTTTCGCGACTGCCGTTGCCGACGCGTTCGGGCTGGGGCCTCCGGTCGCTGACCCGCTGCCGGTCAGCGGCGGCCGGTCGCATCTGATGTGGCGGTTGCGCACCGAGGACGGCGACTGGGCCGTCAAGGTGCTGAACCGATCACGGGAGGCCTGGTGGATGGACGGCTATCGCATCGCCGCGCAGGTCGAACGGACCGCCTGGGATCGTGGGATCGCCATGCCGCGGCCGGTGCTCCCAGCCGACCCCGTCGCGCCGCTGCTGGCCGAGTGCACCGTCGCGGACGCTGTCCTCAGTATCCGCGTACACGAGTGGTGTGACGGGCAGGTGCTCGGCGAGGCCGGTCCTGAAGTCCTGCGGTGGGTCGGTGAAACCCTGGCCGGCCTGCATGAGCTGCCGGTCGGGCTGCGGGCAGCTGACGCCATGATGCACGAGCCGCACGAACCGCACGAGTGGCAGCAATGGCTGCGCGACGCCCCCACGGATGTGCCGGCCGGGTTCCTCACCGCGGTCCGTGCCCACCTGCCCGACATCGCACAGGCCAAGAGGATCCTCGACCAGGACCGGGCGGAGATCCGGGACCGGCTGACCCCCGTGTTCACCCACCGCGACGTCAAGCCCGACAACATCCTGCTCACCGCGACCGACCCGGTCCTGGTCGACTGGGACGGCGCCGGACTGGACTTCGCCGAATGGGAGGTCATCCGGGCGGCGCTGGCGTTCAGCCGGGACGACGACGGCTGGCAACACCGTCGCTTCGAGCAGATCCTGTGGGCCTACCAGGCCGGCAGCGGCCGGCAGCTCCCGGCCGAGCGGGGCTGCTTCGCCGGAGTTCTGCGACAGCAGCTGATGGCCGCCGCGTTCCTGCTCTTCCGGGCCCTGGGCCACCGTCCGGTCACTGTCGCCGAGCGAGCCGGAGCATACGAGCACGCCCTGGACGTCCTCACGGACCTTCACGAGTCATTGCGGCACCTGCCGGAATGGACGCGTTGGCTCCAGGCCGCCGCTGACGGCTGAGCCGACCCCGGGCCCGGTTGTCAGCGGGCCAGGATCCGGTGCTGCAGGGCGATGACGGCTGCGCCGCGAGCCCACTCGCTGAACGTGAACGGCTTGACCACCACGTCGACGGGCGTCGAGGTCCAGTGGGTGTGGGCGGCCAGCGCCGCATCGAACGCACCGGCGCAGACGTCGTACATCGACACCGCCTCGCCCGACAGCACCACCAGCTCCACGCCGGTGATGTTGGCGACGGTGGCGACCACCTGACCGAGGGCGCTACCGGCGTCCTCGAAGATCCGGCGGGCCACCGGCTCGCCGTCGGCGGCCAGCGCCAGGCAGGTCTCGAAGGTCAGGTCCGGACGGTCGAGGGTCACCGCGACAGCGCGGCGGATCGCCGCCGAGCTGGCGTACGCCCGGGCGCACCCGCGATGGCCCATCTCGCACAGCGGTCCGTTGTCGTGGATCGACATGTGGCCCACCAGGCCGGTGCCCCGGCCGGCCCCGCGCACGAGGCGATCGCCGATCACCAGGCCGCAACCGAGACCGGCGCCGACGGTGACGAGCGCGAACGAGCTGTGCCCCACCCCCGCACCGAACCACTGCTGGGCTGCGGTCAGCGCGCGTACGTCGTTCTCCACCACCGCGGGCACGCCGGTGGCCGCCGTGACAAGGTCGGCCAGGGGCACGTTGCGCCAGCCCAGAAACGGTGAGTTGGGCACGACCGGGTCTTCCCCGGAGGCGGTGCCCGCCAAGCTGATGCCCACCGCCGCCGGCGCGACTCCCGATGCGGTGAGGTCGCGTACGGCATCGCCGATGCCGGCCACGACATCCTCGACATCATGGCTGACCAGGGGGCGGCGCAGTTCGCGTTGTATCTCGGCGCGGAGGTCGGTGCGGACCGCGAAAAGCTCCTCTTCGGTGAGCTTGACGCCGATCAACGCCCCGCGGCCCGGATCAACCGCCAGCGGCTGGGACGGACGACCCATGGCGCCGCGGTCGTCGAGCGGCTGATGGAGCAGGTAGCCGCTTCCCAGCAACGGCTTGGTCAGCTTCGTCAGGGCGGACGGCGACAGGTCGAGCCGGCGGGCCGCTTCGGCCCGCGACAGCGGCCCGTGCACCAGCAGCTCCACGAACACCGATCGCATGCCCTCGGTCAGATGCGCCTCGGACAACACGCGGTCATCCTGAACGCCTTTGTTGACGGTGTCAAGCAAGGGAGGGGTGAAACGCCAGGTCAGCGAGGCTGCGGGATCAGCTCGTTCCACGGTGGACGGTAGGCGCGCCGACGCCGAGAAGCGCTGAGGCGATTCATTGCCAAGGTGAACTAAGACGTCGAGGAGCGCGACGCATCTCCGGGTCATGACCTGCTTGTTTCTGTCTTGGTGCCGCCGACCTTCTTGACTGAGGAAATTAAGTACTTGAATAATACGGGCCGCGCTTCTTTCTCCGGGGCGCAGGCGGACGGGCGGGCAGCCCTCCGACGGCGAAAGGACCGCAGATGTCTGTTCTCACCGGCAGGCCACGTCTTGCCGCGGCGCTGGCGAGCACCGTGGCGCTCGGCCTCGTGTTGTCCGGCTGTTCGAACGCCGGTAAGCCCGCGGCCGGCGGCGACGCCACCCTCGTGGCCTACACCGGTCAGGCGGGCGACTATCAGATCAACTTCAACCCGTTCTCCCCCTCGCGGATCGGCGGCCTGGGCACCATCTACGAGCCGCTGTTCTTCTACAACAAGGCCAAGGTCTCCGACCCGGTACCGCTGCTGGGAACGCAACAGTCCTGGAACGCCGACGGCACAGTGCTGTCGGTGACGCTGCGCGAGAAGGTCACCTGGAGCGACGGCCAGCCGTTCACCGCCAAGGACGTGCTGTTCACCTTCGACCTGCTGAAGAAGAACCCGGCGATCAACAACACCGGGTACGACGGCACGGCCGCCATTGTCGACGACACGCACATCACCTTCACGTTCAAGACGCCTGCCTTCGTCAAGGGTCCCGACGTGCTCAGCCAGCCCATCGTTCCCGAACACCTGTGGAAGACCATCAGCCCCACCAAGGATGTCGTCGAGAAGCCCGTCGGCACCGGCGCCTACCTGCTCAAGGATTTCAAGCCGCAGGCATTCGCCTACGAGCCGAACCCGCGCTACTGGGGTGGTCCGCCCAAGGTCAAGACGATCCGCTTCGTGGCGCTGTCGGGCAACCAGGCCGGGGCCGACGGCATCGCGGCGGGAACGATCGACTGGCTGACCTCGCCGATCCCCGACATGAAGAACACCCACAAGCGGTTCCCGAGCTATGAGGCGTACACGAAGTGGGTGAACCAGATGGTGCTGGCCACCTGCTCCAGCGCCGCGATGGGCTGCAAGGGACCCCAGACGGACCCGGCCGTGCGGCACGCCGTCTACTCCGCCCTCAACCGTACGCAACTGAACAAGCTGGCGTTCCAGGAGACCGCAGGGGCGATCTCTCCCGCGTTCGCGCTCACGCCGAGCCAGGACCAGTTCGTCTCCGCGGCCGTCGAGGACAAGACCGCGGCGATGACCGCCCAGCCGGACAGGACCGCACAGATCCTGGAGCAGGCCGGCTGGGCCAAGGGCTCCGACGGCATCTACGCCAAGGACGGCCGGCGGCTGTCCCTGACGGTCGAGGTCGTCACCGGCTGGACCGACTACATCATCGCGATCGACACGATGGCCGCGCAGCTCAAGACGGCCGGCATCGAGCTGCGCGCCGCCCAATCCTCGTGGAACGAGTGGACCCAGAAGAAGGGGTCGGGCAAGTTCCAGCTGGTCATCGACTCGCTGGGGCAGGGCCCGGCGCCGGACCCGTACTACCTGTACACCTACTTCTTCGATTCCGGATCCGGGGCGAAGGTGGGCCAGGACGCCGGTAACAACTTCTCTCGCTACGCCAACCCACAGGTCGACGCGGCCCTGGACAAGCTGGCCACCTTCCCGCTCGACAACCAGGCGGCCCGGCAGCCGTACTTCGCGACCGTCCAGCAGGCGATCGTGCGGGACATGCCCTACATCCCCGTCATGACCGGCGGGACCACCAGCGTGTGGAACACCGCGAAGTTCACCGGTTGGCCCTCGGACGCGGACCTGTACGCCGTACCCGCGGTGTGGTCGGCGTTCGACGCCGCGGAGGTCTTCAAGCGGCTCACTCCCAAGAGCTGACCCTCGCCTCCGCGGAAGGAGCGCCGCAGTGAGTTACTTCCTTCGCAAGCTGGGGTTCTACGGGGTGGCCCTGTGGGCCGCGCTGACCCTCAACTTCGCCATCCCGCGTCTGATGCCCGGGAACCCGGTCGACATCCTGCTGGCCAAGCTGCAACAGCGAGGCGGCACGGTCACCCCGGCGACGCGCAAGGCGTACGCGCTCCTGCTCGGCGGCGACACCGACGAACCCCTGTGGAGCCAGTACCTGAGCTATCTGAGAAACCTCGCCCACGGCGACCTGGGAATCTCGGTCAGCTACTACCCGGCCAAGGTGTCCGACGTGATCATGTCGTCGCTGTTGTGGACCGTGGTGCTCATCGGTGTCGCCACCGTGCTGGCCGCGCTCGTCGGGGTGGTCCTGGGCGCGCTGGTCGGGTGGCGGCCCGGCACCTGGCTCGACTCACTGGTGCCGGCCACGACCCTGCTCGCCGCCGTCCCGTACTTCTGGCTCGCCCTGCTGCTGACCTACCTGCTGGCCCGGGTGCTCGGCTGGTTCCCCCTGCAGGGCGGCTACGACGTGGCGCTGACCCCCGGCTGGAACGCACCGTTCCTCGCCTCGGCGGTGTGGTACGCGGTGCTGCCCGCCCTGACCATCGTCCTGGCGTCGGTCGGCGGGTGGCTGCTCGGCATGCGCAACATGATGGTCTCCACGCTGTCGGAGGACTACGTGCTGACCGCGGAGGCCAAGGGCCTGTCACCGAGGAAGATCCTGCGTTCCTACGCGGCCCGCAACGCGGTCCTGCCGTCAGTGGCCGGATTCGCGATCTCGCTGGGATTCGTGGTCTCCGGGTCGGTCGTCACCGAGCAGGTGTTCTCCTACCCCGGGATCGGCGGGCGCCTGCTCGGAGCCGTGACCAACAACGACTACGCGCTCATGCAAGGGGTCTTCTTGTTCATCACCCTCGCCGTGCTCGGCGCCAATCTGGTCGTCGACCTGCTCTACGGCGTGATCGACCCGCGCACCCGCGCCCGGCACTGAGCGGCGGAGACCACGATGACGAACCTGAACCCGGCCGGTGAGCCGACCGTGGCTGATGCCGCTGACCTGCCGGCCCAGCCGGCCACACCGGGCAGCCGGACCGGGGCGGGCTGGCGCATGCTGCTGCCGTCCATGACCCCGTGGCTGGCCATCGGTCTGATCCTGGTCGCCGGGATCGCCCTGTTCGGTGTCCTGGGCCCGCATTTCGTCAGCGACCCGGCCCAGATCCGCGACCAAGGGCTCACCCCGCCGTCGGCGGAGTTCCCGCTGGGCACCACCCAGACCGGGCAGGACGTGCTCGCGCAGCTGGCCTACGCCACCCGCGGCTCGCTGCAGATCGGCGTGCTCGTCGGCATCCTGGCCACCGTCCTGTCCGCGGTCTTCGGCATCTACGGCGCCTACCGCGGCGGCTTCGTCGACGAGGCGTTCTCCCTGCTGTCGAACGTCTTCCTGGTCATCCCCGGGCTGCCGCTGGTCATCGTGATCTCCACCTTCCTGCCCCGGGAGAGCCGCGGTCTGTGGACCATCGTCGTGGTGCTGGCCGTCACCAGCTGGGCGGCGTCGGCCCGGGTGCTGCGCGCCCAGACCATGTCGGTGCGCAACCGCGACTATGTCGCCGCCTCGAAGATCGCGGGGGAGAAGCCGTGGCGGGTCATCGTCGTGGAGATCCTGCCCAACCTGTTGCCGGTCATCGCGTCCCAGTTCGTGTTCGCGGTCATCGCGGCGATCCTCGGTGAGGCCGGTCTGTCGTTCATCGGCCTGGGCGCCTCGAACTCCTCGACGCTGGGAACGATGCTGTTCTACGCGCAGAACGGCTTCGCGCTGTCCCTGGGGGCCTGGTGGTGGTTCGTGCCCCCCGGTCTGATGATCGCGCTGTTCGGCACGGGCCTGTCGCTGGTGAACTTCTCCATCGACGAGATCATCAACCCCAAGCTGAAGAACCTGCGTCTGTACCGGAAACGCGCGCGCAAGGCCGCGCGAACGGAGCGGGCACTGGCCCGACGCCACCCGGGGACCGATACCGCACGCTCGACCGCCTCGGAGGTGTCCCCGCGATGAAGCCGGCCGCTGTACAGGACAAGTCCGCCCACTCCCGTACGCCCCGGCGGGACACCGTGCTCACGATCGAGGACCTCACCGTCGTGTACGAGGTGGAACCGGCGGTCACCGCCGTCCGCGACGCGTGCCTGACCCTGCACCGCGGAGAGATCCTCGGACTGGCCGGGGAGTCCGGCTGCGGCAAGACCACTCTGGCGTACGCGATCAACCGCCTGCACCGCCCGCCGGCCGGCATCGCCGCCGGCCGGATCACTTTCCACGACCGCGGCGGCGAGGACATCGACGTGCTCGCCATGAGCGACACCCAGCTACGGGCGTTCCGCTGGGAGAAGCTCTCCATGGTCTTCCAGGGGGCGATGAACGCCCTCAATCCGGTCACGACCGTGCGCACGCAACTACGCGACACCCTGCTGGCCCACCGGCCGGGCCTGTCCCGGGCCCAGGTGCGCCGGCGCTCGCAGGAGGTGCTGCAACGGGTCGGCGTGGATCACCGGCGCCTCGGCTCCTACCCCCACGAGCTGTCCGGCGGCATGCGCCAACGGGTGATGATCGCGATGGCGATGCTCCTCGAGCCCCAGATCATGATCATGGACGAGCCGACCACGGCGCTCGACGTCGTCGTGCAGCGGGAGATCCTGCGCGAGATCGTGCGGCTGCGCGACGACCTGGACTTCGCCGTCATCTTCATCACCCACGACCTGCCGCTGCTGCTGGAGATCAGCGATCGCATCGCCGTCATGCTCGCCGGCGAGATCGTCGAGCTCGGGCGGACGGACCAGATCTACCGTCAGGCCCGGCACCCGTACACGCGCAAGCTGCTCGGATCGTTCCCCAGCCTGTCCGGTGCACGCGGCGCGTTCATCCGGACCGGCGTCGACGATGTGCCCGTCCCGCTTGACGGCACCCTCGAGGAGGAGGCGTGACCCACGTTCACGTGAGCGACCTGGTCAAGGATTACACCATCCGGACGGGGTTGCGCCGCACCCGGCTGCGCGCCGTCGACCACGTCAGCTTCGACCTGATCCCCGGTCGCACCGTCGCCCTCGTCGGTGAGTCGGGCTCCGGCAAGTCCACGATCGCGAAGATCCTCACCCGGTTGGAGAGGCGCTCGTCCGGCACCGTCGACGTCCGCCTCGACGACGGCACCCCGGTCCGCGGATCGCTGTACCAGCGGCAGGTGCAGATGGTCTTCCAGGACCCGTTCGCATCGCTCAACCCGTTCCACTCGGTGGAGCACCACATCGCCCGCCCGCTGCGTATCCACCGGCGCACCCGCACGGCCACCGAGACCCACCACCGGGTGCTGCAGATGCTCGAACGCGTCAATCTGAGCCCGGCGGAGACAGTCGCGGGACGCCGCCCGCACGAGCTGTCCGGCGGCCAGCGGCAGCGCGTCGCCATCGCCCGCGCCCTCGCTCCCGGATCGGAGGTGCTCATCGCGGACGAACCGGTGTCGATGCTGGACGTCTCGATCCGTCTCGGCGTGCTGAACCTGCTGGGCCGCCTGCAGCGCGAGGACCGGCTCGCCGTCCTCTACATCACTCACGACCTGGCCACCGCCCGGCACTTCTCGGACGAGATCATCGTGCTCTACCGCGGCCGGGTCGTGGAACGCGGACCGTCCGACGAGGTCATCCTGCGACCGCAGCACGACTACACCCGGTTGCTGGCCGGCGCGGCACCGGATCCCGAGCGTCCCGCCCGCATCACGGCAGCCGCCTTGGTCGACCGCGACGCCATCGACAACAGCACCTGCTACAACCACTTCACCAGCCGGTGGGAACGGACCGGCGTGCCGTCGGCCGAGTCGGACGTCCCGGCGGCCCAGGAGCACAGCAGATGAGTGACCCGTCAACGGCCTTCCGCGCCCTGCACGACGGCTGGAGCCTGACGGCCGTCACGATCAGCGGCGACGCCCCCGCGGCGGTCATCGCGGCCCTCACTGACGGTGTGCCCGCCGTCGTGCCCGGCGAAGCGCACCTGGACCTGCGGCGCGCGGGTCTGATCGGTGATCCGTTCGACGGCGGCGACGAGGCCGAACAGCAGTGGATCGGCGACACCACGTGGCGTTCCTCGGCCCCCTTCACCTGGTCCGGCGATGCCGCGCAACGCCATGACCTCGTGGCGTACGGCCTGGACACCGTCGCCACCGTCGAACTCAACGGTCACCTGGTCGGACGGACGCAGAACATGCACCGCGGCTACCGATGGGACGTGCGCGGAGCACTGCGGAACGGTCAGAACACCCTCACGGTGACCTTCGCCGCCCCGGTGCCCGAGGCCGTTGCCCGCGCCGAGCGGGACGGCGCTCTGCCGCACGCCGATCGAGCGCGACGGCGTGCATGCCGACGCCGACGTACCGCTCGCCGTCGCCCTCACCGGGCCCGGCGGCGAGGCGCTGCGCGTCACCGGCACCGTCGCCGCCGGACGTACCTGCACGGCCGTCGTCGTCAGGGTGCCCGACGTGGAACGCTGGTGGCCCATCGGGTACGGCGGCCAGCCGCTGTACGCAGTGCGCGTGGAGGCGTCCGTCGCGGGCCACGTCGCCACATGGCAGAGCCGCGTCGGCTTCCGAACCATCGAACTCGACACCACGCCGGACGCCGCCGGCGCGCCGTTCGTGGTCCGTGTCAACGGCGAACGGATACTCGTGCGCGGCGCCAACTGGATCCCCGACCACGCGTTCCTCACCCAGGTCGACCGCGACCGCTACGCCCGCCGCGTCACCGATGCTGTGGAAGCCAACATCAACCTGTTGCGGGTGTGGGCGGAGGCATCTACGAGTCCGACGACCTGTACGACCTGGCCGACGAGCAGGGCCTGCTGATGTGGCAGGACTTCCTGTTCGCCTGCGCCGCCTACCGTGAGGACCTGCCGGCGCGGGCCGAGATCGAGGACGAGGCCCGCGAGAACGTGGCCCGGCTCAGCCGCCATCCGTCCCTCGTGCTGTGGAACGGCAACAACGAGAACACGTGGGGCTCGGTGGACTGGGGTGGTCCGGTCAATTGGACGGCGAGGGCTGGGGCGACGCCTACTACCGCGACCTGCTGCCGCGCGTGCTCGCCGAGCTCGACCCCACCCGCCCCTACTCACCGGCGAGCCCGTATTCGTTCGGCGATTACCGGCATCCGAACGACGAACGGTACGGCACCATGCACGTCTGGGACGTGTGGAACCGTACGGACTACACCGGTTACGCCCGGTACAAGCCGCGTTTCGTCTCCGAGTTCGGCTTCCAGGGGCCGCCCGCCTGGTCCACCCTGACCGCGGTGGTGCACGACGAACCACTCGATCCGTTCGGCCCGCAGATGCTGGTCCACCAGAAGGCCAGGGCCGGCAACGCCAAGCTCGAACGGGGCTGGAAGGGCCACCTGCCCGATCCGGGCACCAGCTTACGCCCCACGCCTGGCAACACTGCAACCCCGCGCGTCCGCGGAGGCGTGGGCCTCCACGTGGGAGGGAATCGAGCCGGAGCCCGACACGCTCGCGCTCGTGCTCGTCAACGACACCGCGGAACCGTTCCGGGGCACCTTCACCGTGACGCGGGAAAGCTTCGACGCCACCGTGCTCGCCGAGGCAACGCTGGAGGCGTCGGTGCCCGCGCGGGGCGCGGCCACACTGACCATCCCGGCCGGGGTCGCGGCGTTCGGGGATCCGGCGAGCGAGGTGATCGTCGCCGTGCCGGCCGACGGGACGGCGGGTTTCGGCGGCCACCGTGGACGACGGCATGATGACCTTGCGGGCCGGCTGGTCCGTCACTGTCCGCGTGCGGTCGCCGGCCGGTGAACCGTCGGCTTTCGCGGCCGCTCTGCGTTGCGCCAACGACCTTCTCCCCGTGGCGGCCCCGAACAAGCCGGATGGTTCGGCAGGGCCGAGCCGTCCGTAAGCCTCGAATGTTTCTCCGGTGAACTATTCAGGCCATGGAATGCCCGTCTGGAGCGCTCCTCATGCCGTTGGGTCAAGGAGTTTATTGACCCCATACAGATAATCGGGTTACGGTACCGATCGATGATGAGCGATGTCCCGGCCGGTACCAGAACGAGCGCGCACGCCGGAGCCGGACATCCCCGGGCAACCCCCCTTCCCGCATGGTGTGTTTCCCTCGACAGGAGGACCTCGTGTCTTCGTTCCCTTCCCATCCCCGTCGCTGGTGGCGTCGTTGGGCGGTGCTGGCCGCTCCGGTCGCCGCGGCCCTCGTCACCGGTGTCCTCGTGGCCGTGCCGGCGTCCGCCGCGGTCGGCAGTCCGTTGGTCGGTGCTGCCTCCGGCCGGTGCCTGGACGTGCTCGGCGGCAGCAACACCCAGGGCGCCGCGGTCGGCATCTACGACTGCCAGGGCAGCCAGAACCAGGGCTGGGTGTTCACCGGCGCCGGTGAGCTGCGCACGTTCAACGAGACCGCGTGCCTGGACGCCCCGGTCAATGCCGCCGCCGGTGCCGCTCTGGTGATCTGGCCGTGCAACGGTGGGCAGAACCAGAAGTTCCGGCAGAACACCGACGGCAGCATCGTGGCCGCGCAGACCGGCCTGTGTCTCGACGTGAACCAGGGAGCCACGGCCAACGAGACGCGGGTCATCCTGTGGGCCTGCAACGGCCAGGCCAACCAGCGCTGGTCCAGCACCGGCACGCCGACCACGCCGCCGCCGGGCAACGGCACGTGCAATGTGGCGCCGGTGGATCCGCAGGCCACCCGACAGGCCCGTAACTTGCTTTGCTACCTGTACAGCCAGTACGGCAACCACATCCTGTCCGGGCAGCGGGAGACCAACGGCCGCGAGGACGAGTTCAATCACATCCGCACGACCACGGGCAAGGACCCGGCGATCCGTGGACTGGACATGTGTGACCGTCCTGGTGCGATCAGCCGGGCCGCCGCCTGGTGGAACGCGGGTGGCATTCCGCTGATCGGCTGGCACGTCGGGGCTCCCGGCACCGGCCGCGCCTGTGACTACGCCGGGCGTACCTCCATCAACGCGGTTCTCACCCCCGGCACGAACGAGAACCGGGCCTACGTGGCCGAGCTCGATGCCGCCGCCGGTCAGCTGGCGCAGTTGCAGTCTCAGGGTGTCGCCGTTCTGTGGGCGCCGTACCACGAGGCCGGCGGCACCTGGTTCTGGTGGAGCACGGAGGGCGGTAGTCAGTACCAGCGCCTCTGGCGCTACCAGTTCGACTACTTCACCAAGACCAAGGGCGTCCACAATCTGGTCTGGCTGCACCCGTACAACGGCAGCCCGCAGTCGTCCTTCTACCCGGGCAAGCAGTACGTCGATGTCGGCGGTGCGGACACCTACGTCTCCGACCACGGACCGCTGACCTCGCTGTACAACTCCACCCGGGCCATCGTGGGCGGCACGGTCCCGATCGCCCTGCACGAGAACGGGGCCATTCCGGACCCCGACCAGCTGCAGTCCAGCGGCGCCCGCTGGGTCACCTTCAACACCTGGAACGGTGACTGGCTCTACGGCAAGAACGACGCCGCTTTCCTGCGGAAGGTCTACACCCACAGCTACGTCGTCACCCGCGACGAAGTGCCGAGCCTCCGGTAGGACGGCGGGGCCGCGGGCAACGCGCCCGCGGCCCCGCCCGTCCGACGACTACGTGCGGTCCTCGGTCTCGGTGACCCGGATCAGGACGACCCGGTCGGGATAGAGCACCGGCAGGCGTAACCCGGCAGTCTCCAGAGCGCGACCCGACAGGCGTACGCCGGCCGGGGACCACCAGGGGAGGGCCACCCCCCATTCGGCGGCGTTGCCGTCGATGATGTCGCCCGGCGGCTGCGGGCGTACCCGGTAGGTTCTCGCCGGGTCCAGACCGGGCAGAGTGACGCGTCCGGGTGGGTAGCTGGCGCTGGTGGCGGTCGCGGTGATCGCGTACAGGGCCTGGGAGCCGTCCTGGGCCACGACCCCGGTCAGCTCGTAGGCCGGGTCGCTGACGTCTCCGTGGACCAGGACACCGGTGTGGAGCAGACCTCGTACCAGCTTGTACAGGATCACCCACTGCCGTAGCCGGTCGAGTTCGTCCTCGCCGGCCCGGGTGAGGTCCCACTCGATGCCGAGGTGGCCGAAGATGGCGGTCCCGGCGCGCATGTCCAGGGGAAGGTCCCGCTTGGTCGTGTGGGATCGCGGGGCGCCGATGTGGGAACCGATCAGCTCGAGCGGAATCAGCAGGCTGGTCCAGCGCTGGATCATCACGCGTTCATGGGCGTCGATGCAGTCCGACGCCCAGACACGGTCGGTGCGGGCCAGCACCTCGAGGTCGACGCGTCCGCCGCCGGAGGAGCACGACTCGATCTCCAGTCCCGGGTGGCGGACGCGAAGTTCGTCGAGGAGCCGGTACACCGCCAGCGTCTGGTCATGGACCCCGGCGCGGCCGGTGCCCGGATGCCCGGCGTCGACCAGGTCGCGGTTGTGGTCCCACTTGAGGTAGCCGATCGCATGCTCGCTCAGCAGCGCGTCCAACCGCTCCAGCAGGTACGCGTAGGCATCGGGATTGCCCAGGTCGAGCACCTGCTGGGAACGCGCGGTGGGGGACACCCGGGTACCGGCCGCCATGATCCAGTCCGGATGGGCCCGGGCCAGGTCGGAATCGGGGTTGACCATCTCCGGTTCGACCCACAACCCGAACTCCATCCCGAGGCCGTTGACCACGGTGATGAGCGGCTCCAGCCCGTGCGGCCACGCCTCGGCCGACACCGTCCAGTCGCCGAGTCCGCTGGTGTCGTCGCGCCGGGAACCGAACCAGCCATCGTCGAGCACGAAGCGTTCGGCCCCCACCGACGCAGCTGCCCTGGCCAGGGCGGTCAGCCGGTCCAGATCGTGATCGAAGTAGACGGCTTCCCAGGTGTTGACCACCACCGGCCGCATGGAGCGCGGGTGCTGCGGACGCGAGCGCAGGAACCGGTGAAAGCGGCCGGACAGGTCGTCCAGACCCTCTCCGTACGAGGCGTACAGCCAGGGGGTCGCATAGGTCTCGCCCGCGGCGAGGCCGATCTCGCCCGGAAGCAGCAGCTCGCCGCCGCCCAGCGAAGAGCGGCCGTGGAAGGTGCGCTCGGCCAGCGTCCGGGTTCCGCCGGAGAAGGCCGTGTGGATGCCCCACACCCGGCCGTGCCGGTTGCCGAAGCCCGGCGTGCCCGCACACAGCAGGTAGGCGGTGTCGTAGCCGGTACGTCCGGTGCGGTTCTCCCGCACTCGCAGACCGTGGGTGAACGCGGTGCGCTGGGGCGATCGTTCGCGCAGATGGTGGCCCGTGAAGTCGAGCAACTCGGTGGTGTCCTCCGGGACCGGCAGGAAGAGGTTCAGGTCGTTCACCCAGTAGACGTCGTCACCGGCGTTGCTCAGGCGGGCCCGTGACCGCAGCACGCCACTGGCGTGCAGCTCGACCTCGATCATCAATTCCAGCTCGGCGATGTCGTCGCGAGCCGTGGTGATGACTGCCTCCGTCTCGTCGTGCCGCTCCCGGCGCGACCCGGTGACGGTGAAAGCCGGCGACCACGCGCGGCCCTGGCGGTGGCCGGACAACCCGGGTGTGCCCAGCCAACCCGACGACTGCTCCGGCACCATCGACACGTGGACCGGGGTGTCCACCGAGAAACCGATCGGTTGTGGTGCTGCCGCCGTCGCCAGATCGAGCAGGTCCCGCTGGGAGATCTCACCCAGTGCGGCGCCCCAGTGCACGATCGCCGGGAGTCTGGCGCCCCGCAGGTCGAGCACCAGGCTGACGCCGCCGGCGCTGAGGTGGATCAGGCCGGCATCATCTGCCGGGCTGCCGTCGGTCGACGCATGTCCTGCCGGGATGGTCACGGAATGAAAGTCCTTTCGATGGGCTGGTGCTGATCGCCGGTCGGCCCGGTTGCTGGACAGCGCAACCGGGCCGACCGGGTTTCTCGTCGGGGGACGAGGTGCTACTTCTTGAGGAGGTCGTTCGCCTTCCGGTTGGCGCCGTCCAGGGAGTCGACGCCGCTCTTGCCCGACATGATGGAGTCCATCGTCTCCATCATCAGGGCCGAGATGTCCGCCCAGTGATCGGCGATCGGCGCCAGGGTGGTCGTGTTCTCCTTGAGGTGCACGGTGAACGGCGCCACGTCGATCTGCTTGGCGGCGAAGGCCTTCTCGGCCTCGACGGTTGCGCTCTTGATGGCGGGGAAGACGATGCCCTGCTTCGCGACGATGTCCTGCTGGCAGGCGGGCGAGGCGAGGAACTTCACCCACTGCCAGGCGCCTTCGGGATTCTTGGTGCCGGCGTAGATGTTGTCGGCCAGACCGTTGATCATGCTGGCCCGCTTGCCGCTCGGACCGACGGGGGTCGGGGCTGTCCCGGACCTGACCCCCTTGAGGTCCCAGTAGGACTTGGTGTTCCAGCTGCCCTCGGTGACCATCGCATACTTCCCGGCGCCGTACGCGTCCAGCTGGTTCACGCCGGAGCTGGCGATGGCGAGCGTCGGCATGTAGCCCTTGTCGATCAGCGAGTGGAACCAGGCGATCGTCTGCTTGAAACGCGGATCGCCGTAGTTGAACGCGGTCGGCCACGGGGTCTTGTCGCCGTGTGTCCAGCCGGTGGAGAACGCGTACGGGCTCCATTCGGTCTGTCCGAAGCCGCCGCCGGAGCTGTTCAGGCCCAGGCCGTAGGTGGCGACTTTGCTCTTGTCGAAGCCGGGCTCGTCGCCGCGCTTGCCGGACTTGTCGACCGTGAGGTGGGCGATCAGCTTTTCGTAGGTGCCGCCGTCGGCCGGGTTCCAGGTGAGGTTCTGCAGCTCGGCGGGCTTGACGCCGGCCTCCTCGACCTTCTTGGTGTTGTAGAACAGCGCGACGGTGTCGAAGTCCTTGGGCAGGCCGAACCGCTTGCCCTGCTGGTCGACCCACAGATCGGCGAGACCGGTCTGGTACTGCGCCAGGTCGATGCCGTCCTTGGCGACCCGCTCGGTGATGTCGAGAAGCTGGTTCTGGGCGGCGTACTGCGGGTAGTAGCTCAGGTGGCTGACGAACGTGTCCGGCGCGGTGCCCGAGACGAAGGCCGGCGTCAGGGTGTTCCAGTAGTCGTCCCAGCCGTACTGAGTGATCTTGACGGTGTACTGGGGGTTGGCCGCGTGGAACGCGTCCGCGCACGCTTGGTACTGCGGTTGCTGGAAAGTGTCCCAGAGCCAGTAGGTGATGGTGCCCGAAGCCGATGCGGATTTGTCGTCGCCGCCCGTGCAGCCGCCGGCCGCGAGCAGCCCCACGGCTGCTGCGGCGGCGAGGGCGCGTCGCGCTTTCATCATGGTGTCTTCCGATCCGAGGGGAGAGGGGACGTCATTTAATGCCGGTGAATCCGATGGAGTTGATGACCCGGCGCCCGAGAACGGCGAACAGCACCATGATCGGCAGCGCGGCGACGAGGGTGGCGGCCATCAGGCCGGCCCAGTCGGGCGTGCCCCGCTGGGTCTGCGACTGGAACACCCCGAGCGCGACGGTGAGCACGCGCACGTTCTCCGACTTGCCCACCAGCAGCGGCCAGAAGTAGTCGTTCCATGCGGTGATGTAGGTGAGGATCGCCAGCGTCGTGATCGGTGCCTGGTTGAGCGGCACGATGATCCGGAAGAAGATGCGGGCGTGCCCGGCGCCGTCGATGCGCGCCGCCTCCTCCAGCTCACGGCTGGCGTTGAGGAAGAACTGCCGCAGGAAGAAGATCGCGAACGGCGTCATCAGCAGCCCGGGGAGCACGATGCCGAGGTAGGTGTTCAGCAGGCCGAGGTCTTTGATGAGGATGAAATTGGGCAGTGTGGTGAAGATCGGCGGGATCATCAGGGCGCTGAGGAACAGGAAGAACACCTTGTCGCGACCGGGCCAGGAGAGCCGGGCGAAGGCGTACGCCGCCATCGCGCTGAAGAAGACCTGGCCGGCCGTGACGAGCGTCGCGACGATGACCGAGTTGCGCAGGTACAGCCAGAAGTTGACGGAAGCGCCGGAGCCTCCTTCGGAGATCGCCTCCGCGGTGGTGGACAGCCCGAGCACCCGCTTGTAAGCGCCGAGGGTGAAGTCCACCGGGAGCAGCTCGCCCGAGCCGGCGGCCAGCGACCGGGTGTTCGACAGCGAGGTGCGCAACATCCAGTAGAAGGGAACCAACGTCACGATCATGACGACGACGAGCGTGGCCCACCCGGCCGTACGGCCCCACGGGATACGCCGCCGGTCCGGTCGCGGCTCGGCGATGGCCATGGCTGGGCCTTTCACGACAGATCCGAGTGGGAGGCGCGGGTCAACCGCAGCTGCGCGTACGCGACCCCGGCCAGAATGATGAACAGAGCGAACGACAGCGCTGAGGCGTAGCCGAAATCGAACCGGGCGAAGGCCTGCTCGAAGATGTAGTAGTAGATGACCCGGGTGGCGTTGATCGGTCCGCCGGTGGTGGTGACCGCGACCGTGTCGAAGACCTGGAACGAGCCGATGACGGTCAGCACCAGCACCAACGCCATGACGGGGCGCAGCAGCGGCAGCGTGACCCGCCAGAACGTCTTCCACTCGGAGGCGCCGTCCAGTGCGGCGGCCTCGTAGACCTGCTTCGGAATGGCCTGCAGGCCCGCGAAGACCAGCAGGGCGGTGTAACCGACGTGGCGCCACGTGTTCACCAGGGCGATGGTCGGGATCGCCGTGGTGGTCTCGCCGAAGAACGCGACCCGGTCGATGCTGAGCCACTCCAGGAGCTGGTTCACCACACCGGTCTGGTAGTCGAGCATGGAGTACCAGACCAGCGCCGCGATGACGTTCGCGATCAGGTACGGCAGCAGGATGATGCTGCGGATGGTCAGCGACTTGGTCAGCCGGTGCATGAGGACGGCGAGCAGCACCGCGAACACCGTCTGCACGGCGATGTTGATGACCACGTACTCGAGGGTCACCACCAGGGCGTTCCAGAACAGGTGGTCGCCGATGAGGCGCTCGTAGTTCTCGAGCCCGACGAATTCCGGGGCGCTGAGCAGGCTGTAGTCGGTGAAGCTCAGGTAGAGCCCGCGGACGGCCGGCCACAGGTAGAAGGTGAGGAAACCGACGGCCGCCGGGCCGAGGAAGATCAGGGCCGCGGGTACGTCCCGGAGGCGTCGGCTCCGTGCCGCCGTCCTCATTCGCCCGTCACCTGGTACTGCAGTGCGGCAACCGCGGCGCCCCGGGCCCATTCGTTGAACGCGAAGGGCCTGATGACCACGGGTACCGGAGCAGCAGTCCAATGGGTGTGCTGGTCGAGAGACGCGTGGAACGCGGCGTCGCCGATACTGATCATGGCGATCGCCTCACCCGAGAGGATGACCACGTCGGGGCCGGTCAGGTTGGCGACGGTGGCGACAACCTGGCCGAGCGCGCGGCCGGCGTCGTCGATGACCCGGCGGGCGACGATGTTGCCGTCCCTCGCCAGGGCCAGGCAGTCCTCGAAGGTCAGGTCGGGCCGGTCCAGGGTCGACCGGATACCGCGCCGTACCGCGGTCGAGGTGGCGTAGGCGCGGGCGCAACCGCGGTGACCTTGTTCGCAGAGCGGCCCGTGGTCGTCGATGACGAGGTGACCGATCAGGCCGGTGGCCCGGCTGTGACCGGTGGCGAGCCGGCCGTTGATGACCAGTCCGCAGCCGATACCGGCGCCGACGGTGATCAGGGCGAAGGAACGCTGCCCCACGCCGGCGCCGAACCAGTGCTGGGCCGCGGTGAGAGCGCGTACGTCATTGTCGAGGACGACGGGTAGCCCGGTCCGGTCTCGCACGAGGTCGGCCAAGGGCACGTCCCGCCAGCCCAGGAACGGGGAGGCGTGCACCACCGGATCGCCGGGGAAGACGACGCCGGCCAGGCTCAGCCCGAGGCCGGCGATGCGGTGGCCCGGGTCGCTGAGCTGGCGGACGGCGGTCGCGATCTGCTCGACGATGGCCTCGACGTCGTGGTTGGGCAGGGACAGCCGGGCCTCCGCCTGCACAGTGGCCGACAGGTCGGTCCGGACGCCGAACAGTTCGTCCGCGGTGAGTTTGATGCCGACGAACTGGGCCCGGCTCGCGTCCACGGTCAACGGCAGCGAGGGCCGGCCCACCGTGTTGCGGGTCTCGACGGGCTGTTCCCGCAGGTAGCCGTTCTCGAGCAACGGCTTGGTCAGCTTCGTCAACGCCGAGGGGGACAGGTCGAGCCGGCGCGCCACCTCTGCCCGCGACATCGGTCCGTGCACCAGCAACTCGACGAACACTGACCGCATGGCGTCGGTCACGCTCGCGGTCCTGGTGGCATCGATGTGTAACACGCCAGACATGCTCACTCCGTTTATTCACGGTGTCAAGTAAAAGAGGACTTCCGAAGGCCTCAGGCCGGTACGGGTCCGACATAGCGGCCTCTTTTGTTGACGCCATGTAGATACCGGGTTACGGTCCCGGTACTCCATCGATGATTTGGGATGTCACCGTGCCCGTCATGCCACTCAGCCCGGACCACGACTCGTGGTGTCTGCGCACGCCCGGCTCGTGCTACGTCGTCGCGGTGGAGACCGACGCCCGGACCGGGGAAGCGTCCGTCCTGCAGAAGTACTGGGGACCCGCGCTCACCGTGGACGCCGCCCACCAGGTCGTGGGCCTCACCCGAGGCCCGTCGACGCCGGACGGGGCCGGGCGGCACGTGACGAGTTTCGCCGAGCCGGTGGAGATCGAGGAACTCTTGCCGGTGACCGGAGGACGGCGCTGGGGATCAGCTGCCCTCGAAGTCTCCTTCGGCGCGGTCCGCTCGGTGGAACTGCAGTTCCAGTCGGCGAAGGCCGACGACGAGCGCCTCGACCTGAGCCTGATCGACCGGCACTTCCCGCTCGAGGTGGTGCTGTCCTTCCGGGCCCGGCCCGACAGCGACGTGATCGAGCGTTGGGTGACACTGCGCAACACCGCCTTGCCGGGTTCGGATCCCGACATCACCATCACCCGGCTGTTCTCGGGCAGCTGGTTCCTGCCGGACGCGGACGACTACCGCTACACCGGCGTGGCCGGCGCCTGGGCCGAGGAGTTCCAGCTGCAACGGGGCCGGCTGCCCATCGGCGAGCTGACCTACACCAGCCGTCAGGGCATCACCGGACACCAGTCCAACCCCTGGCTCATGGTCGATGCCGGTACCGCCACCGAGACCGAGGGCGCGGTCTTCGGCGTGGCTCTGGTCTGGAGCGGCAGCTGGCGACTGACCGCCACCCGACGTCCGGAAGGCGGCGCGGCCGTGGCGGCCGGATTCGGGCACGAGGGCCTGCAATGGCCACTGTCACCCGGCACCGAACTGGTCAGTCCGCCGACGCTCGGGTTGTACTGCGAAGGCGGGTTCGGTGCGGCCAGCCGGGCCTGGCACGACTACACGCGGGCGTACGTGCTGCCGTCCGCCGATGAGCTGCGGCCGGTGCTCTACAACTCCTGGGAAGCCACCGGTTTCGGCGCGACCGCGCAGGGCCAGCTCAAGCTGGCGCGCACCGCGGCGGCCCTCGGGGCGGAGCTGTTCGTCATCGATGACGGATGGTTCGCCCGCCGGGACGACGCGACGTCCTCGCTCGGTGACTGGTGGCCGCACCCGGAGCGCTTCCCGGACGGGCTCGGTGTGCTGTTCGACGAGATCCGCGACCTCGGCATGCGTGTCGGCCTCTGGGTCGAGCCGGAGTCGGTCAGTCCGGACAGTGAGCTCTATCGCGCTCATCCGGACTGGGTGCTGCGGATGGACCACCGGCGGCGCGACACGAAACGCGAGCAGCTGGTGCTGAACTTCGCGCGTCCGGAGGTCGGCGACTGGGCGCTCGGCTGGCTGACCCGGCTGGTCGCGGAGCTCGGCATCGACTACCTCAAGTGGGACGTCAACCGGCCGTTCACCCAGGCCGGCTGGCCGGAACGGCCCGCGGACCAGGATCTGCTGTGGATCGATCACACCCGCAACGTCTACCGGGTGATGGACGACCTGCGCGCTCGGTACCCGGCTCTGCGCATCGAGGCGTGTTCCGGCGGTGGCGGCCGCGTCGACCTGGGCATTCTCCAGCATGTCGACCAGGTGTGGCCGTCGGACAACACCGATGCCAAGGATCGCCAGATCGCGCAGCACGGCTTCTCCCAGCTGTACCCGGCGTCGGCCATGGGCGCCTGGGTCACGGACACGCCCAATCCGAACACCGATCGCGACATGCCGTTGCGCTACCGGTTCCACGTCGCGATGGCCGGAGTACTCGGCATCGGTGCCGACGTCGGCCGGTGGGCCGCCGAGGAGCTGGCCGAGGCGCGTTCTCTGGTCGACGCGTACAAGCAGGTCCGGCCGACTGTGCAGCAAGGTCGCCAGTACCGGCTCGGTGGTGCCCCTGGCGCCGAGCGGTCGGCGGTGCAATACGTTCTCGGTGCCGAGGTGGTGGTCCTGGTCTACAACCCGCTCGGAAACGCCAAGAGCGGTCCGCGCCGGCTCCGGCTCGCCGGGCTGGATCCGGACGCGACCTACGAGGTGGTGGCCGGTGGCGTCGCCGTGCCGGCGCACGGCCGGCTCACCCACCGGTCACGGTGGTACGGCAGCGTTCTCATGTCCGTCGGCATCCGGCCCGCGGCCTGGGAGCCGATCGGCGCCGACTATCGCAGCGATCTCGTGGTCCTCCACCGGGTCCGCACCACCTGACAGAAGAATGCCGTAGTTGCCGCTCTCCCATTCGAATATCGGCCGGCGAACGGATGCCTGCCCGTGCGGTAACGGTTCTTTCCGATTCCGCGGGGTGGGCCCGGCGTGCGTGCATTCCCGTTTCTCGGTGATTAACATTTACATGCATCAATGTCTTGACCCGGTCACGCCGAGGTCGTAGGTTTACGAATCAGCAACAATGGACGGCGTGGAGAAACGTCGTCATCGCGGTGGCCGGACTTCTCCCGCCTGGCCGATACCACCCCGATCGACCGGTTCGGACCGGGCCATTCGGCAGTGACAAGAAAGCTTATTGCCGATTGTCGATCTGCCGTTCCGTCCGGTGGCGCCGTTGCGAGGCTCGCGTTCCGGTCCGGCTGCCGTATCCGGCAGTCGCCCCCGTCCCCGGAAGGAAACCCATGCGACGAAGCAAGACCATGATGCTCACAGTGCTGGCCGGCCTGCTGGTCAGCGGATCACTCCTGGCCGCACCCGTGGCCCAGGCAGCCGACACGGCTCCCAACGGATACCCGTACTGCGTCAACGGATCGTCATCGGATCCGGACGGTGACGGGTGGGGCTGGGAGAACAACGCCTCCTGTGTCGTCCGGGGGTCCGCGGCCGACCCCGGCGCCGGCAGCACGTCGTGCTCGGTGGCCCCGGCCGACCCGGCGGCCACGACCTCGGCCCGGCGCCTGCTGTGCTACCTCTACAGCGTCTACGGCAACCACATTCTCTCCGGCCAGCAGGAGTCCACCTGGAACGGCGGCCCGGACTACGAGATGAACTACATCTACAACATCGCCAAGAAATACCCGGCGATCCGGGGGCAGGACATGGGTGACTCCCCGGACTTCGGCGCCCGCGGACTGTCCTGGTGGAACGCCGGCGGAATCCCGATGGTCGGCTACCACATGGGCTCACCGGCGCAGGACACCGACGGCTATGCCGGCTCACAGATGAACGCCAACATCAGCGCCGCGCTGACCTCCGGAACCGCCGACAACAACCGGCTCAACACCCGTCTGAGGAAGTGGGCCGACCAACTCAAGGTCATTCAGAACGGCGGCGGAGCTGTCATCTTCCGCCCATGGCACGAAGCGTCCGGCACGTGGTTCTGGTGGAGCAAGGAAGGCGCGAGCCAGTACAACCGCCTGTGGATCTACACGTACAACTTCATGCGCAATGCCGGCGTCCACAACCTGGTGTATCTGCACCCGTTCAACGGCGCCCCCGCTGCCGCCTGGTATCCCGGTAAGCAATATGTGGACATCGGCGGTGCGGACACCTATGCCGGCGACCACGGCCCCCAGACCTCGATGTACAACGCGGCCAGGTCCGTCTACGGCAGCACCATGCCGATCGCTCTGCACGAGAACGGGCCGATCCCCGATCCGGCGCAGCTGCAGTCCAGCGGCACCAAGTGGGTCCTGTTCAACACCTGGCACAGCACCTGGATCACCGACACGAGCAAGAACTCCGCCAATGACATCCGCACTTTCTACACCAGCTCATACGTCCTGACCCGGGATGAAGTGCCGAGCCTCCGGTAGGAACGCGGCCGTACCGAAAGGAGTGAGAACAATGAAGAAGCTCATGGGCCTGCTCATCGCCCTTACCGCCGTCGTCGCGTCGGTCCTGCTCGTGGCCCCGGCCGCGAACGCTGCCGCGCCGACCCGGATCATGCTGCTCGGTGACTCGATCACCGGTTCCAACGGCTGCTGGCGCGCCCTGCTCTGGCAACATCTGCAGTCCAGCGGACACACCAACGTCGACTTCGTCGGCACACTGCGGAACACGTACTGTGCCGGCTCGTTCGACGCCGACAACGAAGGCCACGGCGGCTACACGGCGACCGGTATCGCCGACAACAATCAGCTTCCGGGCTGGTTGTCGGCGACCAACCCGAACGTCGTGGTGATGATGCTCGGCACCAACGACGTCTGGGGCAACCGGGGAACACCAGCGATCCTGGCCGCGTACACCAAGCTGCTCGGTCAGATGCGGGCCAACAACGCCGACGTCAAGGTGCTGATCGCGCAGATCCTGCCGATGGCGCCCAGCGGATGCGGCAACTGCAACGCCAACGTGCAGAACCTGAACGCCGCCATCCCCGGCTGGGCCTCGGCGAACAGCACCAGCCGCTCGCCCGTCCGGGTGGTCGACCAGTACACCGGATTCAACCCGGCGCAGGACACCGTCGACGGCGTGCATCCCAACGACGGCACCGGCATCCGCAAGCTGGAGGCGAGGTTCTATCCGGCGCTGACCGGGCTGCTCGGTTCGACGACCACTCCGACCCCGCCCGGCACGGCGCCGAACGGGTACCCGTACTGCGTCAACGGATCGTCGTCGGACCCGGACGGTGACGGCTGGGGCTGGGAGAACAACGCCTCCTGCGTCATCCGGGGCTCGAAAGCCGATCCCGGCGCGAGTTCCGGGGGCACGGCGCCGAACGGCTACCCGTACTGCGCCAACGGATCGTCGTCGGACCCGGACGGTGACGGCTGGGGCTGGGAGAACAACGCCTCCTGCGTCGTCCGCAGCGGTAGGGCGGACCACTGATGAGCAGAAGCCGGACCACCACCTGGCTCCGTGCCGTCATCGCGGCACTGACCACCCTCGCCGCCGCCGCCCTCGGCACCCTTGTCGCCGCGCCGCCGGCCGCCGCCGCGTCACTGCAGCAGATCACCAATTTCGGCGCCAACCCCACCGGCACCAAGATGTTTCTCTACGTACCGGACAGCGTCAAACCCAACCCCGCGGTCCTGGTCGGTGTGCACTGGTGTCACGGCACCGCACAGGACTTCTACCAGGGAACGGGATATGCCTCGCTGGCCGATCGGTACGGCTTCATCGTCATCTATCCGTCCGCGCCTAGCAGCGACGGCTGCTGGGACGTGCACTCGACCGCGTCGCTGACCCACAACGGCGGCGGCGACTCCCTCGGCATCGTGTCCATGGTCAATTACGTCCGGCAGCGTTACGGCGCCGACCCCGACCGCACGTTCGTGACCGGTCATTCCTCCGGCGGCATGATGACCAACGTCCTTCTCGGCGCGTATCCGGACGTCTTCCGGGCCGGCTCCGCCTACGCCGGGGTCCCGTTCGGATGCTTCGCCGGCCCGGACCCGTGGAACTCCGCCTGCGCCAACGGCCAGATCAGCAGGACACCACAGCAGTGGGGAGACGCGGTGCGGGCCGCCTATCCCGGCTATTCCGGCGCGCGTCCACGCATGCAGCTGTGGCACGGCACCACGGACGACGTCCTGCGCTTCGCCAACTTCGGCGAGGAGATCAAGCAATGGACCAACGTGCACGGTGTCAGCCAGACGCCGACCTCCACCGAGCAGAACCAGCCGCGGTCCGGATGGACCCGTACCCGCTACGGCAGCCAGGTGGAGGCGATCCAGGAAACCGGTCAGCCGCACAACTTGCAGATCCTCGCCGACCAGACCATCCACTTCTTCGGGCTCGACGCCACGTCTCCCACGACGCCCTCGACGACGTCGGCCTGGCGAGGTCAAGGCTCGGGGCGCTGTCTCGACGTGCCCGGCGGTAATCAGGCCAACGGCACCCGGCCGGCGCTGTGGGACTGCAACGGCGGCAGCAATCAGCAATGGACCAGCACCTCCGGCAATGAACTTCGCACGGCGGGCGGCAAGTGCCTCGACGTCGACGGTGGGGCCACCGCCGACGGCACCGCGGTGCAGATCTGGGACTGCAACGGTGGCGCCAACCAACAGTGGCGGCTGAACGCAGACGGCACTGTTGTCGCCGTGAACTCCGGCCGGTGCCTGGACGTCACGGGCGCCGCTACGGCCAACGGATCCACGGTGCAGATCTGGAGCTGCAACGGCGGCAGCAACCAGCGATGGGCCCGTGCACTGCCCGCACTGACCGGAATTCAAAGCTCGAACGCTCCGGAGAAACGATGAGAACGAGCGGACGCCGCTTGCGGCGGATGTCATCAGTCGGTCTGGTTCTCGCCCTCCTGGTGGGTGCCTTCGGCATCAGCGTCGCCGGTGGCACGCCGGCGCACGCGGCGACCAACCAGTTCCACGGCGTCAACTGGGCCGATCCCCGCGACAACTTCCTCACCGATCCGAACGTCCCCGTCGGCTTGTCGAGGTCGGACACCTACGCGACCACGTACACCAAGGCCACGGCGATCCTCAAAGGGTTCCAGAGTTTCGGCTCGAACACGGTCCGGTTCGGTATCAACCCGCAGACCACGTCGTCGTCGTGGTGGAACAGCCTGGTCGCCGCCTACGATGCGGCCGACGCGCTCGGCATGAACGTGATGATCGCTCCCTGGCCGCCGACCGGCGGCCGGATCAGCGACATGAACGCGTTCTACACGATGTGGGACGTCGTCATCCGCAAGTACGGCGGTAACAGCCGGTTCTACTTCAACATCGTCAACGAGCCCTGGGGCTACAGCGCCACAGAGCTGACCGATCTCGCCGCTCAATTCCTCCAGCGGTACTCGACCATCCCGCGCGGCCGGATCGTCGTGCCCGGCCTCTGGTCGGACATCGACCTGTGTGCCGTCGGGGCCGACCCGCGACTGACCGGCACGCTGCTGTCGATCCACATGTACACCCTCGGCGGCGAGACGCATCCGACCGAGAACGACTGGATCGCCAGCTTCAAAGGCCGGCTGTGCGGATACGCCGATCGTGCCGTGCTCACCGAGTTCGGCGTTCCGATGAACACCGGCGTCAACTACAACGGCCCCCGCGACGGCAACAACAACGTCTCGTACTTCTACGCACTCACCGACACCGTACGCAGCCTCGGCATGGGTTCACTGCTGTGGACCGGCATCAAGGAAGCCGGCCAGACCCAAGGGCCGGGTCCCTGCTTCAACGCGTCCTGTGCGATCACGTCACTGAACGGCAGCGGCACGAACCTCTCGCTGACGATCACCAACCAGTCAGGACTTGACCGGCTGCGGTACGGCTGGGGCCTGGGCAGTACCACCCCGCCCGGCGGCGGCTCGGCGGCAGTGCTGCGGGGTGTGGGCTCCAACCGGTGCCTGGACGTACCGAACAGCAGCACCGCCAACGGCACCTCGCCGGTCATCTGGGACTGCAACGGCGGCGCCAACCAGCAGTGGACCTCGCTGTCCAACGGTGCGCTGCAGGTCTACGGGAACAAGTGCCTGGACGTGACCAACCACGCCACCACACCCGGCGCCGGTGTCGCGATCTGGGACTGCAACGGTGGCGCCAACCAGCAGTGGAACCTCAACCCCGACGGAACGGTCGTCGGCCGCGAGTCCGGCCTCTGCCTCGACGTCACCAGTGCCGGTACCGCCAACGGCACCGCCGTCGGCCTGTGGAACTGCACCGGCGCCGACCACCAGAAATGGACCAGGCGATAGCGGTGCCGACGCCGCCGGCCGGGTGACGCGAACGCGCCACCCGGCCGGTACGCCGATGAACCGCGCGACGACACGAAAGGTGTGAGGATCATGAAGGCGAACCTGGGCGCCGGACACGGCGACCGAGCACGCGACCACCAGCCGGAACACGAGCCCCGGCACCGGCCGGGTCGACGCCTCGCCACGGCCGCGGTCGCGGTCACGCTGGGCGTGATCACGGCGACAGCCGCGGTCCTGACCGGTTCCGCCTCGGCGGCCGAGAACTCCTATCAGCGTGGGCCGGATCCCACGGTGCAGAGCGTGGCGGCCGGCCGAGGCACGTTCGCCACCGCCGAGATCACCGTGCCGCGTGGTTTCGGGTTCAACGGCGGAAAGATCTACTACCCGACCGACACGAGCCAGGGCACCTGGGGCGCGATCGCGGCCGTACCCGGCTACACCGCTTCCTGGGCCGCTGAAGGGGCGTGGATGGGACCCTGGCTGGCGTCCTTCGGATTTGTCGTGATCGGCATCGACACCAACAGTCCCACCGATTTCGACACCGCCCGGGGCACCCAGCTGCTGGCCGCGCTGGACTACCTCACCGGGCAGAGCGCGGTACGGGACCGGGTCGATCCGAACCGGTTGGCCGTACTGGGTCACTCCATGGGCGGTGGCGGCGCTATCAGCGCCGCCATGCGCCGGCCCTCGTTGAAGGCCGCCCTGCCGATGGCACCGGCGTCGTTCTCCCAGAGCCTGTCCGACGTACGGGTGCCGACGCTGATGATGGGCGCCCGCGACGACGGAACGGTGACTCCGTCCTCGCTCAACACCTTGTGGGCCAGCAAGCCGGCCGCCACCAAGGGCGCCTATGTCGAGCTGACCGGCGGGGGCCACGGATTCCCGACCTGGGGCAACTCACAGGTCACCCGGCGGACGATCCCGTGGTTGAAGATCTTTCTCGACAACGACAGCCGGTACGGGCAGTTCCTGTGCCCGTCCCTGGCGGACTCCACCGGCGTCTCGCGGTACCTGAGCGAATGCCCCTACGGACCCACGAACCCTTCGTCCCCGCCGCCGTCGGCCGGCGGCACGATCGCCGGCGCGGCATCCGGACGATGCGTCGACGTGGTCAACGCAGCACAGGCCAACGGCACCGCGGTGGCGCTCTGGGACTGCAACGGCGGGTCCAACCAGCGATGGGAACGCACCAGCGCCGGGCAGTTGCGGGTCTACGGAAGCAAGTGCCTGGACGCCGAGGGCAACGGCACAACCCCCGGCACCAGGGCCATCATCTGGGACTGCACCGGCGGCGCCAACCAGAGATGGAACGTCGACCCCGGCGGCACGATCACCAGCGCCCAGTCCGGGCTGTGCCTGGACGCGGATTCCGCCGGCACCGCCAACGGCACCCGGGTGATCCTGTGGACCTGCACCGGCGGATCGAACCAGCGATGGGTCACCCGCTGACCCGAGGAACGTGCATCCGCCCGTTCCTGTTCACCACCAATCCACCGAGGTAGCCATGTTGAGAAAGCTCGCCTTCGCCGGCGCTGCCCTGGCCACAGTCGTGGCGTCGATCGTGCTCGCCGTTCAACCCGCGCAGGCCGCCACCGGGTTCTCCATCAGTAACGGACGTCTGCTGGATGCCAACGGCAACGACTTCGTCATGCGCGGCGTCAACCACGCGTACGCCTGGTACAAGGAGCGCAACAGCTCGTTCGCCGACATCAAGCGGACCGGCGCCAACACCGTCCGGGTCGTGCTCGACCTGAACGTGTCCGCCGGCGAGATCACCACCATCATCAACCTGTGCCGGACGAACCGGCTGATCTGCATGCTGGAGATCCACAACACCACCGGCTATGGCGACTCGGGCGGCGGCAACGCCACCCTGGCGCAGGCGGCCGACTTCTGGGTATCCCGCCGGAGCGTCCTGGTGGGCCAGGAACGCTACGTGCTGATCAACATCGGGAACGAGCCGCTCGGCAACAACAACGCCGGCAACTGGACCAGCTCCACCACCGGTGCCATCCGGACCATCCGCAATGCCGGCCTGCAGCACACGCTGGTGGTCGACGGCCCGAACTGGGGCCAGGACTGGTCCAACACGATGCGGTCCAACGCGCCGTCCGTCTTCGCCGCTGACACGCTGCGCAACACCGTCTTCTCGATCCACATGTACGGCGTGTACGGCCAGGCCGCCACCATCAACAACTACCTCAACGCCTTCATCAGCGCGCGCCTGCCGATCATCGTCGGCGAGTTCGGAAACAACCACTCCGACGGCGACGTCGACGAGAACACCATCATGGCGACCGCCCAGCAGAAGGGGATCGGCTACCTCGGCTGGTCCTGGAGCGGCAACGGCAGCCCGGTGGAATACCTGGACATGACCAACGGCTTCAACGCCGCCAGCCTCACCGCCTGGGGTCAACGGATCATCAACGGTGCCAACGGCATCCGGGCCACGTCGCGCGAGGCGTCGGTCTACGGCGGTACCACGAACCCGACAACGCCGCCGGTCGGTGGCGGTACCGCGCCGAACGGGTTCCCGTACTGCGCGAGTGCGGGCAGTGATCCTGATGGTGACGGGTGGGGCTGGGAGAACAGCGCCTCCTGCGTCGTGCGTGGCGGCCGAGCGGATCATTGAGATCAGCCCGCTGCTCGCTCGTCGAGCAGCGGGCGCGGGCCGGCCGACTGCCCATGGATTTACTTAACTTCCTTGGGCAAGTATTCGCCGGCAAGCTCGACGAGGAGGTTGACGGTCGCTCCTGGACCAGTCGGAGAGGACCCTTTCATGACAGCCACCCCGGCCGTCCCCGTGAATCTGCTCGCCCTACCCGCCCACCACGCGTGGCTGGATACCGAGTGCCGCCGGTTACTCGCTTTCGGCGCGCGGTCGGCGCTGCCCGACGGCGGCGCCGCCTACCTGGACACCACTGGCGAGCCTGATCCCACGCACGGCGTGCTCACCTGGATCACCGCCCGCACCACGCACGCGTACTCGCTCGGCGTGCTGCTCGGCGTGCCCGGCAGCGCCCTTGTCGCCGACGCCGCGCTCAAGGCCCTGACCGGCCGACTGCGCGACACCGAGCACGGTGGGTGGTTCCACGCCCTCGGACCCGACGGCGCCCCCGACCGCACCGCCGGCAAGTCCTGCTACAACCACGCCTTCGTGCTGCTCGCCGCGTCGTCCGCGGCGATCGCCGGCCGGCCCGGAGGCACCACGCTGCTCGCCGACGCCGCCGACGTCTACCTCGAGCGCTTCTGGGACGACGACGCCGGCCGCCCGGTGGACACCTGGGACGCGGACTTCACGCAGCTCGCTGACTACCGCGGCCTCAACGCCACGATGCACTCTGTCGAGGCGCTGCTCGCCGTTGCCGACGCCGTCGAGGTGCTCGAGGCCCCGGGTGCGCCCGCCATCGGCGGGGGAGCAGCCGCCTGGCGGCACCGGGCCGCGCGGTCGGCACGATTCGTCGTCGAGCTCGCCGCCGCCCATGACGGGCGCCTGCCCGAACACTTCGGGCCGGACTGGGCCCCCGATCTCGGCTTCAACCGCAGCCAACCGGACGACCCCTTCAAACCGTACGGAGCCACACCCGGCCATGGCCTGGAGTGGTCACGTCTGCTGTTGAACGTCGAGGCCGCGACCGGCACCGACGACGCCCTCGCCACAGCGGCGGTGCAGCTGTTCGACCGGGCCGTCGGCGACGGCTGGGGCGCCGACGGCGCGGAGAGCTTCGTCTACACCACCGACTGGGACGGCACGCCGTTGGTGCGTCAGCGGATGCACTGGGTGGTGGCCGAGGCGATCGCCGCCGCCGCGGCACTGCACCGACGCACCGGCGAGCGGCGGTACGCCGACAGCTACGCCGCCTGGTGGGATTACGCTGAGCGTCACCTGCTCGACCGCACGGGCGGCTCGTGGTGGCACGAACTCGACCCGCGCAACACGCCCGCCACGACCGTGTGGCCCGGCAAACCTGACGTCTACCACGCGGTCCAGGCCGTGCTGTTGCCGCGCCTGCCGCTCGCGCCCACGCTCGCCCGGGCTCTACGGTCGGGGCTGCTCGTCCCGTCGCTGCAGGAGGCCGACGGTGGCCGGGCACCGTATCCGGGACGGCCATACCGCTGAGTGCCAAGACATCCATACATGTAAGTATTGACAGACCTGATGTGAACGGTAACATCACAGAATCAACAAGGATTCAACCCTTCCGCAATGCCTTCGTAACTTCGGGCGATCTGCCCGCTGCGCCGCCTCCAAGGAGACGCCGAACCGGAGCGGGGACAGCTACGCCCTGCGCCGGGCGGTCAGCACCGACGGTGGTCTCTCACCCGTGCCGCGACTCCTGCCCGCCCCCACAGCAAGGAGAATCCCGTGCGCAAACCCTTCCGCGTCGCGCTGGCCGCGATGCTCTTCGCCACCGCCGTACCCGTCGTCCTGGCCTTCGCCGCGCCGGCCCAGGCCCTGGACAACGGCCTCGCCCGTACCCCGCAACTGGGCTGGAACGACTGGAACACCTTCGGCTGCAACGTCACCGACAGCCTGATCCGGCAGACGGCCGACACCATGGTCTCCAGTGGGATGGCCGCGGCCGGCTACACCTACGTCAACATCGACGACTGTTGGTCGCTGAGGAGCCGCAACAGCAGCGGCGATCTGGTGCCGGACCCGCAGAAGTTCCCGAACGGCATGAAGTCCCTGGCCGACTACGTCCACGGCAAGGGACTGAAGCTGGGCATCTACTCCTCCGCCGGTCTGACCACCTGCGCCGGGTATCCGGCCAGCCTGGGCAACGAGCAACGCGACGCCCGGCTGTGGGCGTCCTGGGGTATCGACTACCTGAAGTACGACAACTGCGGAGACACCCAGGGCCGGACCGGTCAGCAGCGCTACACCGCGATGCGCGACGCTCTGGCGAGCTCCGGCCGGTCGATCCTGTACGCGCTGTGCAACTGGGGCAACGACAACGTCGGCTCCTGGGGTGCCGCCACCGGCAACTCGTGGCGGACCACGGGCGACATCGCCGGGAACTGGAACTCGGTGATGGGCATCCTGGACAGCCAGCCAGGCTGGGCGTCGTTCTCGAAGCCCGGCGCCTGGAACGACCCCGACATGCTGGAGGTCGGCAACGGCCTGACCGACACCGAGTCCCGGGCCCACTTCAGCCTCTGGGCCCTCCTGAACGCACCGCTGATCGCCGGCAACGACCTCCGGACGATGAGCGCGGCGACCCGGAGCATCCTGACCAACACCGAGGTCATCGGCGTCAACCAGGACTGGGGCGGCCGGCAGGGAAACCGGATCGTCGACAACGGCGACACCGAGGTGTGGTCCAAGCCGATGGCCAACGGTTCGGCCGCCGTCGTCCTGCTCAACCGGGGGAGCAGCACCGCGAACATCAGCACCACGGCGTCCCAGCTGGGCCTCGGTAGCGCGTCGAGCTACTCGGTCCGCGACCTGTGGGCACACACCACGAGCACCGCCGGCCCGACCATCAGCGCGTCTGTGCCGTCCCACGGTGCAGCGATGTACATCGTCACCGGCGGCGGCGGGACCCCGCCGACAGGTACGACCTCGGCCTGGCGTGGTCAGGGCTCGGGACGCTGCCTGGACGTGCCCGGCGGAAGCCAGACCAACGGCACCCTGCCGGCTCTGTGGGACTGCAACGGCGGTAGCAACCAGAAGTGGACGAGCACTGCCGCCACGGAACTTCGTACCCCGGGCGGCAAGTGCCTCGACGCCGCCGGCGGGGCGACCGCCAACGGCACGGCAGTGCAGATCTGGGACTGCAACGGGGGCGCCAACCAGCAGTGGCGACCAGCATCCGATGGAGCGATCGTCGGCGTGGCCTCCGGCCGGTGCCTGGACGTGACCGGCGCCGCCACGGCGAACGGATCCCCGGTGGCGATCTGGGACTGCAACGGCGGCAGCAACCAGAAATGGACCCGGCAGTAGCCGGTGACCGCACCTACAGGTCCACACCAGCGGAGGAAGACGATGACCACAGGATCCCGCCTACGGGCCACACTGCTCGGGGCCGTCGCCGCGAGCAGCCTCGTGGCGGCACTGCTCACCGGTGCCGCACCAGCCCAGGCCGCCGCCAGCGGCCCATGCGATATCTATGCCGCCGGGGGAACCCCCTGCGTCGCTGCACACAGCACTACCCGCGCACTGTTCGGTTCCTACAGCGGCCCGCTGTACCAGGTCCGCCGCGCCTCCGACAACACCACCCGCGACGTCGGCGTGCTCACCGCCGGTGGTGTCGCCGATGCCACGACCCAGGACTCGTTCTGCGCGGGTACCAGCTGCCTGATCACGATCATCTACGACCAGACCAGCCGCAACAACCGGCTCACCCAGGCGCCACCCGGGGGCTTCCGAGGGCCGGCGGCCGGCGGGTACGACAACCTCGCCAACGCGACCTCGGCACCGATCTCGATCGGCGGGCACAAGGCCTACGGCGTCTTCGTCGCACCCGGAACCGGATACCGGAACAACAACACCAACGGGGTAGCCACGGGTGACCGACCGGAAGGCATGTACGCGATCCTGGACGGCACGCACTACAACAACGGCTGCTGCTTCGACTACGGCAACGCCGAGACCAACAGCCGTGACAACGGCAATGGCACCATGGAAACCATCTACTTCGGCAACAACACCATCTGGGGCTCCGGTGCCGGCAACGGCCCCTGGATCATGGCCGACCTGGAGAACGGCTTGTTCTCGGGAGTCAATCAGCGCAACAACGCGGGCGACCCGAGCATCAGTCACCGGTTCCTGACCGCGATCGTGAAGGGCGAGCCGAACCACTGGTCGATCCGCGGCGGTAACGCCCAATCAGGCGGCCTGTCCACCTTCTACAACGGGGTACGCCCGAACGTGCCGGGATACAACCCGATGAAGAAGGAGGGCGCCATCATTCTGGGCATCGGCGGTGACAACAGCATCAGCGGTGCCGGCACCTTCTACGAAGGCGTGATGACCTCCGGCTATCCGAGCGACGCCACCGAGAACGCGGTGCAGGCCAACATCACCGCGGCTGGTTACACCACCACCGTGACCGGCGGCGGGCCCGTACTGAATCCGGGCACGAGCGTCTCGCTGCGAGCCACCACCGCCTGCTGCACCACCCGGTACATCTCCCACTCCGGCAGCACCGTCAACACCGCCGTGGTCAGCTCGTCCAGCCCCTCGACGACCAAGGCCAACGCGTCCTGGATCGTCCGGGCCGGGCTGGCCAACAACGCCTGCGTGTCCTTCGAATCACGAAACACAGCCGGGAACTACCTGCGTCACCAGAATTACCAGCTCTACCTGAACGCCAACGACGGCAGCTCCCTGTTCGCTCAGGACGCCACGTTCTGCCCCCAGGCCGGGCGTAACGGCCAGGGCAACTCGTTTGCCTCGGTGAACTTCCCCGACCGCTTCATCAGGCATTACACCAACCTCGTCTACACGGCGAGCAACGGCGGGACCAACGCGTTCGACTCCGCCACCGCCTGGGCCGACGACGTCAGCTGGATAGCCGGGACCGCCTGGACACCCTGACGGGCGAGACGGCCGCGGCGAGCAACCTGGCTGGCTTGCGGACGGGCCCGTCTCCGCGACGGCGCGGCAGTATCCGGTCACCGGCTTGGCCGGCCGGCGACCGGATACCGCGCTGCGCTCTCGGCTCAGAAGTCGACCTTGACCCAGCTGCCCGGCTGGGCCGGGTCGCGCAGTTCCAGCTCCGTCGCGACCTGACGAATCTGGTCCGGCGACAGGACGTTGCCGTAGCCGCCCACGGTGACGAGGTAGTCACCATGGATCACCGAACAGGATTCTGCGGCGACGGAGCACTGCACGCCCGGCTCGGTGCTGTGCTCGTTCTTCTCGCCGGGCTTCGGCTTCCGCATGACGCCGATCACCAGATGGCCGGGCAGTACGGCGTCGACCCGCGTCGCCGGATCGGCGAGGGGACCCGGGTGCAGGAAGACCACCGAGTCCGACATGCCGTACTTCGCCGCGTTCTGTTCGACCGAGACCGCCTGCCAGCCCTTCGGCAGGTAGCCCAGGCGGTACGGGACCTTCAGATCCCGCCGGGTCGTCGTGGTCAGGCCCGCCGCGATCCTGGCCACCTGATCGCGGGACATGCTCGGCCCGCCGAAGCTGGGCAGGAAGGTCGCCCAGGAATCGTCGGCCCACTGCCACGCCAGGGCCGGTACGGTGGTGCCGCCATCCTGTGGTGAGCCGTAGCTCCAGTCCCGGCCGATGGCCTTGCGGCCCTTCACCCGCACCGTGTACGGCTCGCCGATGGTGAGCTGGGTGTCCCCGACACCGCCGAAGGTGCCCGGGTCGTAGACGCTGTCGGCGTACACCGTGACCGTGGCCACGGCCAGCGGAAACTTCTCGCCGAGCTGGTTCTGCCAGGTCGACCCGTCGTGGTAGACCGGCAACTCGGTGTACCCCTCGGTCACCTTAGTCGCCGGACCGATCTGGTACGCGCCCACCCGGTACTGGCCGAGGTTCGTGCCGAAGTTGATCTTCCTGACCGGAAGCGGGGCGTCGGTCGGCGTGGCCGGAGGCGGTGAGAACGAGGCGGCCGGTGCTGACGGCTGCGCTGCCGGGAAGGCACCGCCGGTGCCGGCAGGACTCATTCGAGGCAGCACCGTCACGGCGACCGCCAGACACGCGACCAGGGCACCGCCGCCCAGCGCGGCCCTGCGGCGAGTCCGGGTCCGGTGGGCCCGGGCGATGATGTGGTCAGTGGTCGTGTGCGGCGGCGGTGGTGCTTCCTGCACCGACTTCAAGACGTCCTCGATGCGGTATGACACGATCCTGTCCCTCTTCCTCGTACATGGTGATGTCTTCGGCGGCCAGCAATGTCCGTAGGGTGGCCAGCCCGCGCGCGGACTGGCTCTTGACGGTGCCCGGCCGGCACTTCAAGACCTCGGCGGTGGATTCGACACTGAGGCCCTCGAGGAACCTCAAAGCCAGAACGGCGCGCTGCCGTACCGGCACCCGGCTCAGAGCGGCCCGGAGCCGCAGCCGTTCATCGACATGGCCGGCGTGGTCGGCCAGCGCCACCTCGGGCATGGAGTCGCTGGAGGACCGCTCCCGTCGCCACGGTCGCCTCTTCTCATGGATGGCCGCGCGGACCACCATCGTGCGGGCGTAGGCATCCGGGGCGGCGACGCGTTTCCATCGCGGATAGAGCTTGGCCAGCGTCTTGGCCACCGCGTCCTCGGCGGCCTGCCAATCGCCACAGGTCACGTACGCCAGCGAGCGCAACCGTTCGAAATTGGTGCGGACGAACTCGCGGAAACTCTCCGCGTCTTCGGCATCCACTACGCTCGACTCCCTTCGTCGCGGTGAGAGGCGCGCCGGACACGGCAAGGTTGCACGACCCGGCCAAATACTTTCGCGGGAGGAGAGAGACGGCGCGCCTCGGCACCTCCGTCGTCATCGCTGTCGCGATCGACGGATGGAAGTGCATTGCGGTATCCGGCTGGGCGCGTAACGTCACCGGCCATGAGAACGTTCATAGGCAGTCGTCTGTCTGTACTCTTCGCCAGCAGCGCGGCGGTGCTCGTCGCGACCGCCGGGCTGGCCGCTCCCGCGTACGCGAGCGGCAGCGCCCCGGCACCGGGCTCGGCCGGACTCGGAGACCGGCTGTATCCCCTGCTCGGCAACGGCGGGTACGACGTGCAGGACTACAACCTCCAGGTGCTCTACCCCCACAAGGATCCGAAGCAGGCGGTGACCGGCACCGTGACGATCACGGCCGTCGCCACCCAGAACCTCTCCCGCTTCAACCTCGACTTCGGCGGTGACTCCGTCGGCAAGGTCGCGGTGAACGGGTCCACCGCCGGATTCACCCGCGATGGCGACGAACTGGTCATTACGCCACGGCACTACCTGAAGCGGGGCAAGCGCTTCTGGGTCACCGTCAGCGACTACAAGTCGACGCCGATCGAGGCCAACGCCGACTCCCCGGCCGGCTTCGTGACCACGACCGACGGCACGTTCATGGCCGGCCAGCCGGACCAGTCGCACAACTACTTCCCGAGCAACGACCACCCGCGTGACATGGCCACCTACACGATCACGCTCACCGCCCCGGCGGGCTGGACCGCGGTCGCCAACGGCCGGCACCTCGGCGACCGGCGCCACGGTGGCTACGTCTCCTCGGTCTACCGCGAGTCCAAGCCGATGGCCAGCGAACTGATCCAGGCGGCCGTCGGCGATTTCGTCGTGCAGACCCGGCCGCCGGTGAACGGCGTACCTATCCGCGACGTCGTCCCGCGCCGCCTCGCCGGCGACCTGCTGCCCAAGGCCGAGGTCGAGCGTCCGCAGCTGTCCTGGATGATGGACAAGGTCGGCCGGTACCCGTTCGAGAACTACGGCTCCCTCGTGGTCGACACCGACCTGGGCTTCGCACTGGAGACCCAGACCATCTCCCTCTACGACACCAGCCTGTTCGCCGCGCCGAAGTTCGTGCTCGACCCGGTGATGACGCACGAGCTGGCGCACATGTGGTTCGGCGACAGCGTGGCGCCCTGGTCGTGGAGCGACGTGTGGCAGAGCGAAGGCCACGCGACCTGGTACGAGCTGCTCTACGCCGAGGAGACCGGCGTCTTCCAGCAGTACACCGGCAGCCCGGACCGGGAGGCCTACTTCAAGGCCACCTACGCGTGCGGCGACATCTACCGCGCACGCTACGGCCCGGTGGCCCACCCGCTGCGGTCGGACTCGATCTGGGACGTCTTCAACCCCAACGTGTACGACGGCGGAGCGCTCGTCCTGTACGCCCTGCAGCAGCGGATCGGCGTCCGGAACTTCCAGACGCTCGAGCGGGCCTGGGTGGCCCGGAACCGCGGCAAGTCGGCCTCGACCCAGGACTTCATCGCGCTGGCGTCCCGGATCTCCGGGCAGAACCTGCGCGGCTTCCTGAACGACTGGCTCTACGGCACGAAGACGCCGCCGATGCCCGGTCACCCGGACTGGACGGTGACGCCGCCCCCGGCGCCGTCGACCGCCGCGGCAACCGCGCCGGTGCCGGCCGCCAAGTCGTTGGTCAAGCACCGCTGAACAGCAGCGCATTCGCCCTTTCGTGATCCCCGCCGGCCGCGTGAAAGTCCGGCCGGCGGGGAACACGACCATCCCGGATAATGAGGCCGGTCGGCTGGGCGGCCTCCCGAGGACGGCAGCGGCATAAGCCCCTGTACGCCGATGAGCTTGCCCGGATACTGCGACAGACGGACGCTCGAGTGGCGGTGCTGGGCGCCTGCGCGCTCCGCCTTGGTACGAACTTGCCACCGGCATCCTGGTGCGGGTTCTACACCTCTCCCGGAGGGGCAACGAAGATCGTCTCCATGATGCGCATCATGGAGGATGCGGGGGAGCCGACCGGCGATCTGACCGCGGCCGAACATGCCCGGCTGCTGGCCGTCCTCCGTTCGCGCGGTACGGCCCTCACGCACGCGCCGACGACCAGTGAAGAAGATGGCACCGCCAAGATCGCGGGCGCTCATCCGCCGCAACCCGAGCGCAAATCATTGCGGTGAGGCGGCCGGAGGCGGTTTCGCATCAACTCAGGTGGTCACAGTACGGCGAGCAGGGACGGCCGAGGCGATGGCCGAGATCCCGCAGAAGGCTCCCGATCCGCTCGACCACATCAGCGGTCGGCGTAGTGATCGCGGCGCCGGCCGCGATATGTTCCCCGACTTCGTGCAAGGTCACGTAGAGGTCCTCGGCGGTGGCCCGATCGAGCCTTAGCGTGATGTCGTCGGTCACACGCCGAAGTTAGTCTCATGCCGCCGACCGTGCGCGGCGGCCGGCGGAGGACCGTCACGGTCTGTGGGGCCACTGGTACGGCTATCGCAAGCGGTGTGATCGCCACTTCGAGTAGAGCGATGACGGGGTGGGGGCCCAGCGGCTCATTTCTGCCGGACTGCTCGCCAGGCAGCGCCGAGTAGGGCGAATACGCGGTAGAGCGCGTATGCCGCCCACCCGGTGGCCAGGGGCACACTGAGGAAGATCACCGCGCCGCCCAGGTACCGGGTGCTCTCCAGCATCCAGCCGCCGGTCAGCAGGACGGAGCCCACGACGACGGCCCAGGCCAGGACACGGCCGGTCTTGGTCAGCGAGATCCACAGGTCGGTGATTGCGGCATCGCCCGGCTCCACCCGCTGGCCGGCCTGGGACTGCACAGCCAGGCTGTCGACCTGCCGCCCGGCGGCCCGGTCGGTCTCATGAGGTGACTCACGCAGCACCGCCGACACGGCGCGCAGGTCGGGGTGATCGCGCAACAGTCCGGTCCGCGGATCGCCGAGCAGCACCACGGGGTGCGGGAAGCCGAGCAGCCATGCCTTGCCGTAGCCCCGCCTCACCCCCGGCGGCAGCACCACGGCTTTGCCGTCGTGCATGTCGTCGCGGTAGGTGCGGTCGCCGGCCACCCACACCAGTTCCGTGCCGGAGATCGCAAACTCGGAGTCGACGAGGATGCCGGCATGGCTGAACAGCGTGACGAACTGGGCGTACGCGGCGACGACCGCGAGCAGGCACAGCACGGCGACCGCAGCGCCGAGCAGTTCGTGTCGCCGGGCGGCGAAGCCGGAGAGCAGCAGCGCGGGGACAACGGCAAACAGGTACCAGCCCACGAACAGCAGGAAGCGCCGCCGGTTCATCCAGCGCTGCGTCCGGCGGCCCTGCGCCCCGGGCGGGAAGGCGGGGAGAGCGGTCCCGTCGGTCGGCCGTTGCCCGGCGGCTCCCTGCAGCCGTTCCCGGGCGGCCTCGCTCAGCAGCATAAGGCCGAGGCGGTAGACCCGGACTTCGAGGCGGTCCCCGGCCAAGCGCGCGAGGTCACGGACGAACTGCTTCTCCTCGATCTTCGGCTCGGCCAGATCGAACAGCCGCACCGCCGGCCGCCCGTCCACGGTGGCCCGCAGGTCGCTCGGAGCGTCCAGGCTGACGCTCGGTTCAGGCACCAGGTAGAGCGCGGGAACCATCCGGCGACCCCGCCCCACGATCTCCCGGTGCTCGATCACGACCGCCGCGATCTCGGCCCATCGCAGGTCTCGCCGGTACCGGCCGATCCGCACCGTCCAGCCGTCCCCGTCGACGTCGACCTGAAACGGCTGCAGCGCGTACCGGAAAATGCCGACCGCCATGAGCAGGGCGATCAGTGTGCCCGCTCCGGTCCAAAGCCGCCCGGACACCGAGCCGTCGACAGTGACCTGCAGCCTCACCAGATAGCCGGCGAAGCCCACCATCAACACCGCGAAAACCACCGCGAGCGCCCGGGAGCCGGCGGGGCGGCGCAGATTCACCCGTTCATCATGATCCAAGCAGGCAACTCGACCAAGGCCCCGCCCTCTCAGTGATCACCACACCGTGAACCCAGGATGAGGCGATTTCCGAGCTCGACCAGTTGGTCGACCATCAACCGCGCGCCTCGTTGCTCGTCCGCATGATCGTCGGCCCGCCCGAGACGCCGGACGAGGAGTCCTTCGACGTCACCGTTTGCTCGCCGCAGTGGCTGGCCAAGGCCTGTCGTAAGGTCGGCGGCCTCTACGACGCACGACACCATCTCGTTGTCAGCGTTGAAGACATCGACGTGCGCGCGCTCCGAGCGTGGCTCGCGGCGAGGGTGCAGGAGGTTGAAGCCGACAGCTGGTCGGAGATCGGCGAGCGACTGGGCAGGGTGGGTTACTCGGAGTGCGAGGACTACCGCTCCTGATGCCCGCTCAATGGCGAAAACGGATGTTGGCTGCCTTAGGCGGTGGGCAGGCTTCTGGTTGATCCGTTACGTATCTGGGTCAGATGAAATGTGACAGCTCCGGCTAGAAACGTTCCGTAGCCGTGAGGTCAGCGGAGCCGACGATGCGGCGTGCCTCGGCGATGACGTCGGCGTCGACGTCTTGTTCGGTCATGTCGGTGACCTCCAAGCAGTCGTAGATGTCGTCCAGCTCGACGAGGCGCTCCGCCAGTTCCAGCGTGTCGTGACCGAAGATTGTGTATGCCCACACGGTCAAGGCACTGGGCTCCATGAGCCCGTCCAGGACACGCCGAGCGAGTGCCTTGACTGCGGCCTCTGCACCAGCGCGGCTGCCCGGCGGGTAGAACTCCAGGCCGACCTCCTGCAGGGCGGCTTCCAGCAGGTCAGGGACTTCGTCGTCGGCATGGCGGGTATGCACCCCTGCGAGCATGGCGAGAGTAGGACCGTCATGTCCGGCGACGAGCAGGTCGCAGGCGACTTCGACAAGCTCAGCAGCACGGACGTAGCCGACTCTCCACAGAGCGGCTGCGTCGCGGGCCTTGCCCAGGGCTTCGGCGCATTTCACGTGCCCATGATGGATCAGGTGGTGGTTTTCTCGCGGGGCATTTCGATGGTGAAACGGGAGTTCAACGTTGTGGTTTGCGCGATGGTTAGCTTGCGGGCCTTGAACCGGGCGACGTTTCTTGCGGGTGGTCGGGTGACTTCGGTGAGCAGCTCATCGTGGTAGCCGACCGGGTTTTGTCGCCCGGCCAAGCCGACAGCACCGACGGAGTTGACAGTCCGGTCCACCTCGATCGCCATGCCGGCTCACCGGTCCGTGGCGGTGGCGGCCCGGCGTCGTCGTCCAGCAGTCGCCGCAGTTGTGCGGCGGTGAGCCGGGACGGCACGGTCTTGAGCTGACGCCGTTGACCAGCAGGTGCACCACGGTCGAGTCGGTCCAGAAGGCGACCATACCGCCGACGCAGTCCGGGCCAAGCCAGAACTGCTGCCCGAGGTCAGCTACACGGTCGCGCAGAGCTGCCAAACCGGCCGACGCCATTGCGTCGGCAACCGGCCGCGGACTGGTACGTATTCATCTCTTACGCAAATCCGCCTCAACCAGCCACCGCTGCGAAGCAGGAAGCCGGCTGTACCGCAACCAGATAGACGCGGCGGCGTCAGCATCGCGCCGGCCTCTCGTCATCCACTGGGCGAGGCGCTGCCGGTCGGCATCGTCGAGTGAGCGCACCGCCTCGAGGACCTGCTCGGCAGACTCGGTGTCAATCTGGCCTGCGCGGCAGCGGTCGCAACATGTGACAAGCCCTGACTGCGCCTTCGAAATCGTCAGCTTGGCGAGCCGCAATGTGTCCTCGGGGTACGGTTCACCCGCGCCGATGCCGCAATACCGGCATAGATAATCATCGGCGGCAAAGACGCTCAATCGCTCCTTTGCCGTGACGGCCTTCTGCTTGCGTGACTGATACCCGTCCACCCACACGGGACCGCCCTCCGCCACCAGGCGGAGTTCGCGAGGATTGAGCGACCTGTCCTCCCTGTATGTGGCGATGATCCAGCCCTCGGCGCGCAGGTCACGCATCCGGCGGTCGAGCTGCTCATCCTGCTCCTGCTTCGCGGCTGAGCTGAGGGCCATTCTCATCTGCTGCTTCGTGAACACGCCATCCGTTCGCACCTCGGAATGCAGCCAGAGCGCGACGCGCTTGATCCCAGACAGGTCGGTATTGCGCCAGTCGTTCGTCCCCATGGACGACATGGTCTCATATCCTTGGGGAAGCTCAACACCCTTGGTTGCGTGATCGGTCTCCATACTATATAAATATAGCTGACAAGCGCTGCGACATTATAGAGGAATACCGATGAGCCTGCCTGCTCCGGCGAATGCCGCCGACGTGCAAAAAGTTGTTGAGCAACGACTCGAAGCTCTCGACAAGGGCAGCTTGCAGGAAACGCTCACAATCGAGTTCCGCGGCCGTCCGGCCTCGCTGCCGGTTATTCAAATGCCTATCGATGCACTGGCGTACAATCCCAACACCCATCGGATTCGCGCGCAGCGTGCCACGGATCCCGAGAGGGACACCGCTCTCGACGCTGAGCCATATGGCGTCGTGGCTCAAAAATATCTACATGACCTTTTGATGGGCAGCCCAGCTAATCCTGGTAAGGTCGACCCGAGCTTCGAGGCTTTGAAGGAAGATCTGCGTGAGCACGGGCAGAACGAGCCGGGCATCATCACTCGCTCGGGTGTTCTTATCAATGGCAATACGCGGCGTGCGGCGCTGAAGACGCTCGGTGCTGAACATATTCGTGTCGCGGTGCTTCCATCGGACACCGGAATTGAAGATATCCAGAACGTCGAGCTGGCACTCCAGCTTCGAAAGGATCATCGGCGGGACTATTCGTTCATGAATCTTCTGCTGGCGCTGGACGAACGTGTTGCGGCGGGGCAGGAGCCGTCCAAGATTCAGCGCGCCTTCCGCATGCGCCCGGCTACATTCGAGCGCAATATTTGGATTCTCGGTTTTGTGCGGGAAGCTATTGAACGAAGTCGGCAAAGGCTTGGCGATGGGGCAGAAGTTTCACTCCGTCTTATCGACTTCGAGGCCGACCAAGGACAGCTCGAGGAGTTGTACAACGCCTGGAACAAGCTGAAGGCGAAGTCTAGTGACGAAGCTGAGCTGGTCAAGGAGCAACGTCTCGTCGCCATGGTTCTGGACAAGTCGAAGACGGACCTTCGGCTGATCGAGGCCGATTTCGCTACGAAGTATCTTAAGAACGTGATCCCGGTCCAGGTCCCGAAGCCTCCGGTTCCGCCGTCAACCATCCCGGGCACCTCAATTAAGACCGCGCCGGCCAGTGACGAACTCCAGGTTTTGCGGGACTTTGCGACCTCGGTTCTCAAGGCGAGGGCTCTCGAGCAATCACCTTCGGCCGCAACTCCCGCCGAAATAACGCAGGCGAGCGATGTGCTGAAGAAGGTGGACGCCGCCATGGATTCCGCCTTGGACAAGGCGGGCAAGAACAGCAGGATCAAGAAGCGGCGATTCGCTCCGGTTGAGCGCCTGTCTGACGTCGCCGACAGTGTGGATGCCGCGACCGGCTCTGTCGCAGACGCCCGGGCTACTGGCAATTTTAACGCCGATGACCTTGATGAGGCCCTAATCAAAGTCCAGGAGAGCCTTGCCAAGCTCGCTCAGCTTGTTTCTCGTAGCGTAGACACAGGAGCTGATCGCCCGGGTCTTGCCTGGCTGCGTACGGCGGCCCGGCTCGCTGATACGGATGCATGATGCTCAGCATCAGGTTTTCCACCGTCGTCGGCCGCGCTGAAGTCAGGTGTGACGAGCAGTACGTTCGATCGCTGCAAACACTGCGGGGGCGGCTTCCCAGCGCTCAAAGTGTCAACGCCTTAACCTTCGACGTTGATATTGAAGAGCTGCTTGTAAATTTGAATGAACTAGCACAGTGGCCGCAGGAAGACCACGCGAATGTCACATGGCAGCCCGAGCTGCTTACGCTCGTCGAGCAGAACGCCTCCGACGCCGCTGTCATGGCCACCAGGCTCGACGGTGCTGATACCACTTCCCCGTCCGGACATCCAGCCCTCCAAGGTGGTTGGAAGGGAAGCTTGAACAGCCTGCAAATACGCAATTTGTCCAAGCTGATCAGCCTGTCTCATGGAGCAGACTTCAGTGTCCCTGGTGCCGGAAAAACCAGAGTTGCCCTGGCAACTTTCCAGGCACGCCGGGATCGCGGCACAGTCAAGAAAATGTTGGTCGTATGCCCGAAGTCGGCATTTGAGAGCTGGCAGAACGAAATTCGCGAATGCTATCAAGCGGAAAATGTTCCATACCTCGCGGTAATGAACTCGGCACAGCCTCCCGTTGCCGACATCGTCATTATCAATTACGAGCGGCTTCCCGCTGCTAAGTCTGCGCTTATTGAATGGCTGCGCAGGCAGCCGACTCTACTTGTCCTTGACGAGGCGCATCGTACGAAACTGGGTGCGGCGGGTGCTTGGGGCGCTGCTTGCCTCACGCTGGGACCGTATTCTTCGGGCCGTCTGATCCTGACCGGTACTCCCGCACCGAACGGTTCACAGGACCTCGAAAACTTGATGTCGTTCGTTTGGCCTGGCCAGGGCCGGCTCGCTGTTTCCAGAGCTGTCGCGGGTAACGACCTGCGGAACGCCAGCCGCCTACTTCGGCCCCTGTTCGTACGCACCACGAAGGCGGAGCTGGAACTTCCGCCAGTTCACAGCACGGTGGAAAGAGTAGACCTGACACCGTTGCATCGCGAGATTTACAATTCCTTGATCGGTCAGATGTCGGCTCGAGTGATGAGTGGCGCACAAGATCTCGAAGCTTTGGGTAAAGTGATGCTCTACCTCTTAATGGCCGCGACAACACCTGCCTTGCTCGCTGTTGGATCAAGCAGATACGAGCCGTTGCCTTATCGGCTTCCCCCACTTGAGCCGTCCGCAGGTTCATCGTTGGCTGATCTCATGCGCGACCTTCCCGATTACGAGCTTGCGCCAAAATATGTGCGGGCACTGAAGATCATTTCTGATAACGCTCATAATGGCCGTAAGACACTGGTTTGGTCAACGTTCGTCCGAAGCTTAACCTCGCTTTCCCATTTGTTGTCAGCCTACAATCCAGCACTAATTCACGGCGGCACGACAGATCGTGACGAGCAACTTAAGAAGTTTCGCTCCGACGATAGTTGCATGGTTCTTCTATCGAACCCGGCAACATTAGGTGAAGGCGTAAGCCTGCATCAGGTATGTCATGAAATGATCTATATCGACCGTGATTTTGCTGCCGGGCGATTCCTCCAGAGCGTCGATCGTATCCATCGCCTCGGACTGGACCCTGGCACCGTTACTCGTGTACGAGTTCTGGTCGCGAACGAAACCATTGACGAGATGGTCGAGCGGCGCCTTAAGGTAAAGCTGGATTTTATGGGCAAGGTGCTGGATGATCCCGAGGTGGTGCAACTAGGGGACCTTGAGGAGGAACCTACTATTTCTGGCGGCATGGATAATGCCGATATTCGTGAACTGATTGAGTATCTGGGCCGTGCTACCTCCTGAGGGTACGATGCGTGCCGCTATGCGATGGCTTGATCTCATGACTAGGTCATCATTCGACCAAGCGGTTGCGCTGATTATGGCAGAGCCGTCCTATGCCGATCTAACTCAGACCCAGTATGCCTCGGCTGTGGAATGGCTCAAGGCCACCTCGCTGCTGATTGATACTACGCACGGACTGATGCTGAGCCCGACGGCACTCAGAGCCGGGACGGACTACTTAGGTCAGCAGTTTTTCGCGGAAGTGCTGGAGAACTCGCCACCGACATGGTTGCTGACGGGCGATGAATTGATATCCGACGCCGCCGATCTGCCGTCGGAAGCAGTCCGGCTCGCAGAGGTCGCAGGCGTAACGAGTGCACAGGCTGCGATGGCGATCCTGCGCGTTCGCCGTAAAGTCAACTATAAGGAGAGAGCGCGCGTTGGTGCAGCGGGCGAGCGGGCGCTTGCCGCAATCCTTGAAGAGCAGTGGCCTGGTTCTGTTGACCATGTTGCTCTATTCGACGACAGTTTTGGCTATGACATCCAGTTCTCCCACCGCTCCCGGACGTGGCATCTTGAGGTGAAGTCCACAACCCGCCGTGGCCGTCTTACGGTGTACCTTAGTCGTCATGAGCACGAAGTGGCGACGCTGGACGACGCTTGGCGACTGGTGACCGTCGGTCTTGATACCAACAATAGAGCGTGCGCAATAGCCACGGCTGGTACTGTCTCGTTGCTGAGCAGTGCCCCTGTGGATTCGACCAGTTCGACGCGCTGGGAGAACGCGAGGCACCGGATTCACCGGGATGACCTGTCGCCCGGTCTTCCATTTTTGGGCGAAGATGGCAGCATGCGTCGCTTGACATTGGCCGGTCAGGACCTTCCGCGATTCGACTGGATGCCATCCGAACTTGCTGTAGAAGACTAATTAACAGATGCCGGATCTACCCAGATCTTCTGGCTACCCGGTCTGTTCCCGGATATTGCTGTGGGTGAGTTGAGGTGTTCGGTGATATCGAGAGTTGAATTCCTCCGGTACCGGGGATTCAGAAAGTTTCAAGTCGAGTTTGCCTCTGGTGCCGTCTTGGTCGGTGCGAACAGCGCTGGGAAGTCGACTATTGCCGAGGCGCTTGCCCTGGCTGATAAATGCACGCGGATCGCTCAGCGCAAGACGCCGAACATGCGTGTCGTTGATGGCGGAATGAGTGTAAATGCATATGCTTTTCAGGCTTCCGACTCGGATACCGATCCGGTGCATCACGAGTTCTCTCGCGAGAGCGCGCGGGCAACGGTAGTCTGGTCCTCGGGTGCGCGACTTCATATGGTGTGGCCGGAAGGCGATGACTATGGCATGCAACAAGGTTTTTTCTGGCTCGAGCAAGCGGATGGCGGCCAGCCGAAAGCCACCGCTGTTGCGAAGCTGTTCTCGCCGATAACCATAATCCCGGTACTGACGCCACTAGATCAGGTGGAAGATTTAAAGAACGCCAAGTACATCAACAGTATGGTTAGTACACGATTGGCCAGCCGACATTTCCGCAACCACCTCTACTTAATGAAGCAGAACGGTGGGTTGCAGGAGTTCATTGATTTCGCTGAGCCATGGCTGCCAGAAATTTTCTTAAGCGAGGTCATCTTGGACACGTCGGCTGATCGCCTCGGCGTCTTCTATGGCGAGCGGGCCAGCCGCATTCCGAAGGAACTCGCCTGGGCCGGTGATGGAGTTCAGATCTGGCTTCAGCTGGTGTGGCACATATACCGGACAAAGGGTTCGCCGACCATCGTTCTGGATGAGCCCGAGGTTTACCTGCACCCGGACTTGCAACGGCGGCTGGTCCGTTTGCTCGATGACTGCGATGCTCAGATTATCTTGGCCACCCATTCGTCCGAGGTCATAACGGAGTCACCTCCCTCTTCGGTGGTCTGGATCGATCGCGGAAAACGCACTGGAAAGCGTGTGACTGCACCGTCGAAGCTTGCTGGGGTTGCCGATGGCTTGGGAACGAACTACAATTTGGCGCTGGTCAGAGCGACCCGCAGCAAAATGGTAATTGCAGCAGAGGCGGACGACGTCCGGATCATCAGAACGCTGGCGCGCTCGGTCGGTGCTAGGTCTATCTGGGCAGAAGATAACGTGTCTCTTATTCCAATCAGGTCTTTTTCTGATTGGGCCGGTAGTGCGCCCCTGGTCTGGATGGCTAAGGATGTTCTGACCGACGTCGAAACCTTTGCATGTATTTTGAATTCAGATTGCCGGCCGCCTGCCTTCAACAACAAGGTCGCTGCCGAACTGTCGGCGGCGGGTGTATACGCGAAGGTCTCGCCTTGGCGGGAATTGTTGAACTGCTTGTTGCAGGGGCCGATCCTCAGCCGGGCATCCGGTGCTGATGTTGACGTCATGGCATATCGTCTCGCCGATGCCGTGAATGACGTGTTTCCCGAGGGTAATGAACGGATTCAGGCGCATCGCGTGAAATTCGGAGACGGAAACTCTGACGAATCCGAGGGATTGTCCATCGCTGGTGGCCGGACTGCCGATATGCTAATGGATCGTCTTGCCATCGTTTCGCCTGCACTGGTCCTTGCCCGGCTGAACGAATGGCTCGTTCCCGCTGGATACAAGGAACTTACACCCCTGTCGATTGCTAGGGCCACCGACGCAAGCGACTTGCCGGCCGAACTGATCGAGACACTGCTGGATCTCGAAGGTGCCGTCAGCCCCCCGACCGAGTCATTGCATGTTCGGTAGCTGCCGGTCACGGGCGTGATGAGGTCGTTGAATGGCGGTCGGCGCGTCGGTTTGCACGCAGAAGTATATGGGAGGATGTCTTGGCTGATTCACTGGCTTCCGCCTTCACATGCGCGAGGGCGGATTCGCGAGAGTGAGCACTTGTTGCTGATCTTGCCATCGGGAAGCCAGGCTTAGGTGTACGGAAATGACCATTGTGTGTATAACCTGATTGTTGGGCCTCGGACACGAACCATTTCCCATACGGGCCCGCGTCGGACTGTGCCTGTACGCGCACTTTTTGATCTGGGTGGTAGGTGAGTTTGAGCCCGAGTCGTCGGTAGAGCTCGGTCGCGGTCGGTGGGGGTTTGCTTCGGCCAGGACGGTGGTGATCTCGCCGATTGCTGGCGATGGCTGTGATTTGGTCTCGGTATAGTCGCGGTCGGGATTCCGGCTGGGGTGTGGCGGCGGGCAGACCCTCGATGCGTTGGCGTTCGTTCATGGTCTGTGTGATCCCGGCGGAAGCGGCGCCGCGTCGAGGGCGGCGCGGTAGCTGGCGAGCTTCTTGTTACAGGCGGCAAGTCTGATGGCGGCCATGGGTGGTGTTGTCGTCGCTGGGCGGCGGCTGCGGGCTGTCGGTCAGACGGAGGATCGTGTCTCGATGCGGTTCGGCGTGAACGCGGATGCGAGGGCGTGGTCCAGGGGTGTGGCGAGGTCACGTTCGCGGAGGTAGGCGTTGCACGGTTGATCTTTGTTTGGCGAAGGGCGTGTTCCTAGGGCGTATCGGCACCGGTTGTAGGCCTCGTCGTTTGATCGGTGGCGTTAGGCTGCGCCCGCGAGTAACGGGACTTACCTTGGAGCAGGCCCGGTACCTGGAGCAGAGAACATCAGGATCGAGTTGAAGGAGGGGAAGTGGAAGGTGATGAATCGCTAGCATGACCCGGTCAGCGACAAGCGGATGATCTTGCTCCGCAGGCGCGTTATAGATCAACTCGAAGCGATCCGCCGGGTGCTCGCTGAGATGGCGCTGATGGGCACCCAGCGGCGTTGCGCGGCGCCCACCATCGAACCCTGCTGGCGGCGATCGCCGGCGCGCTCCAAAGTGCGCCGCAGCTCGTCCAGGAAATCCCTGGATCCGGTGTTCCGCGACGGCTCGTCGCCCACTTCGCCGGAGGCGTTCGGCGGCCTCAGGCCGCGATCGCGGATGACGACATGACCAGTCGCCTGCTCGAGGCGTTCAGGGAAGTGACGCATGAGTACCTCGCTGAGCGGAAGCGCAAGCCACGCCTCAGCGAGCTGTTGGATACCGTGTCGTTCGTCCTCGACGCGGACATGCCCAGCTATGTCGCCGACCCCAACGCCGGCGCGCTGAGGCTGGACGAGCTCGACGAATACAGATAGGCCCTGGTGGATGCGGCCGTAGCGGGCTGCGCTGGCACCGCACTTGAACGTCCGGAGACGGACCTACCCGCAACGCCGGCCGGGTCGCCCGCCGGTGCAGGCGGCGGTCCGGGCGCTGGTGCTGCGCTTAGCGAAGGAGAATTCGAGCTGGGCCATTGCCGGTCCGTTGCGAATTGGTTGGTTCGGATTACAGGGTGGCTCGCCTGACTGGTGGCAGGGACAGCATGACGCCGCTCGCCGAGGCCGACGCCGAGCCGCTGGGCTTCATCCGCGTGGTGTTTGACGAGGACCCGCGGTGGGGGAGCCTGACCGACAATCTGCATGTGCGACCGGCCCGGCAGCGCTGTGGTGTGGGCGCCGCGCGGCAGTCCCTGCAAGGTTCGGATGGCGTGGCCGCGTTGTCAGCGTGTGGTACCCGTATGGGGACATCGGGCGTGATGATTTGCCCGGCACAACGGGGGACACAGGATGGATTTGCAACAGCACGCTGCGCCGGGGGACTTGACGCCCAGGCTGCTGGGGGAGTCGCAGTGGTCCGACGCGATGGTCGAGGAGTCCGGCATCGAGGTCCGCGACATCCCGTTCGTCAGCGTCGGCGGCGGCATCGGCTCCTTCGTCACTGTCGACTATCTGCGCATTGCCGGGGTGCCGACGGACCGGATCGCGGTGCTGTCGAACATCGACCATCCGTGGCAGACGTACCAGTATTTAACCAGGGTGTCGCAGATTCCTACGCCGGAGCGGATCCGCTCGGACTCCTCGTCGCGGCCGGACAACATCTGGGGCTTTCCGTCGTACGCGCTGGCCGAGGCGTGGCGGGACCGGACGCTGCGGCCGCTGGTGCACGTGCTCGGGGAGCCGATCTTCGCCGACTACTGGACCCCGCGGGCCGGGGCCGTCTTCGCCAGCCTGGAGCGTGAGGCGGCGCGGATCGCCTACCCGGAGATGCTGGTCAAGGGTGTGGTCCGGATGGTGCGTCGCCGGGTCGGCGGCGGCTACTTCACGATCCTGACCCCGCCGGCGGGCAGGAGCGCGACCAAGCGGATCGCGTACCGGTCCCAGTTCGTGCACCTCGCGGTCGGCTATCCCGGGCTGCGGTTCCTGCCCGACCTGCAGGCCTTCCGCGAGAAGTACCGCGACTTCCACCACGTGGTCAACGCGTACGAGCCGCACGAGCACGTCTACGAATTCCTCAAGACCTCGCCCGGCACGGTGATCGTGCGGGGTGGCGGGATCGTCGCGTCCCGGGTGCTGCAGCGGCTGATGGACGACCGGGAACGGCACGGGCTGCAGACCGAGATCGTGCACATCTTCCGCACGTTCGTGGCCGGCGCGCACGGCCCGCACCTGTGGTCCCGGCGCCGGGGCGGCCACGGCTTCGCCTACCAGGGCTTCAACTATCCGAAGTCGGTGTGGGGCGGGCAGCTCAAGGCCAAGATGCGCCGGCTCGAGGGCGACGAGCGGGCCGCCGAATACCGCCGGATGGGCGGCACCAACACGCCGAAACGGCGCCGCTGGCAGCAGCAGATGCGGGCCGGCCGCGACGCCGGCTGGTACCGCGCCTTCCAGGGCACCGTGGAAGAGGTCCGGCCGGGCCCGGAGGGCACCGTGCTGAGCGTCGTACGGCGCGAGGACGGCCTGAAGAACATCCAGTCCGACTACATCATCGACTGCACCGGGCTGGAGGCCGACATCGCGGAGCACCGGGTCCTCGACGACCTGCTCACCCACGGCGGCGCCGGGCGCAACCCGCTCGGCCGGCTCGATGTGGAGCGGACCTTCGAGGTCAAAGGCACGGCCAACGGTGACGGGGCGGTCTACGCCTCCGGCACCGCCACGCTCGGCGGCTACTTCCCCGGCGTGGACACCTTCCTCGGGTTGCAGGTGGCCGCCCAGGAGATCACCGACGACCTGGCCCGCCGTGGCTGGTGCAAGCGGCTCGGCCCGGTGCGGTCGACCGCGCAGTGGATCCGCTGGAGTCTCGGCCGCCCGGTGCAGGGGAGTGCGCAATGGTCCCGATCCTGATCGGCCGCATCCAGACCCGGCTGTTCCTGCTGGCGCTGGTCGGCTCGCTGGTCACCCTGGTGCTGATCCCGCTGTTGCCGGTGCCGGGACCGCTGTCGGAGCGGTACCGCGTGGCGTTCGTCGTGCTGGCCGCGGTGGCCGTGCTCGGCATCGCCTGGGAAGCGCTGTACCACCTGCTCATGCAGTTCCGCTGGGAGAAGGACTGGCCGTCAATGTTCGGGCTGCTCACCGGCGTACCCGAAGGGGTGTTGCTCTGGTGGCTCCTGCGCGCCGGCGCGGTCCCGCTGATCGACACCGTGCCACCCGGATGGGCCTTCGCCACGCACTTCGCCGTGGTCTGGGTGGTTGTCTGGCTGGTCGCCAACGGGCCGATGCGGGTGCCGTTCCTGCGGTGGCGCTTCCGCGGCGGGAGGCTGGTATGAGCATGCGTGTACAGCCCCTGCCCGGTGCCGGGCTCGTGGTGCGTGCCGGTGATCTGCTCGCCGTCTGCGCGGACGGCGGTGCGGAGACCGACGAACTGGTCGCGCTGGTGCGCCGGGCCGCCACCGACGACGGCGGCGACGGGGCCGCCCTGATCGCCCGTCTCGCCGGGCAGCTCGACTCCGACGGCGTCGCGTGTGCCGTGGCCGCGTTCGGCGGCACGCCCGCGATCCTGGTCCGCGGCGCCGCGGCCGCCGAAACCGACGGCGGGCACGGTCGCGTCCACCTGCACGGACCGGCGCTGACGCACCGGACCATCGAAGGTCCACTGCGGACGGTACGGCTCAGCCTGCCGGGCAGCGGCGCGCCGGATCCGCGGACCGCCCTCGACGCCGGCGTGGTCCGCGGGGCGGGGCTCGTCGCCCAGCTCGGCGCCCCGTCGACGCCGGCTCGCCGATTCGACCGGGCGGCACCCTTCGAGGCGGTCATCGTGCTGCCCGGGTACGCCCCGGCGCCCAGCCCGCCGCCCCAGCCACCCGCCGACGAGGCCGCGACGAACCCCCTCATCGAGGGGGTGTACTGCCGCGACGGCCACTTCAACGATCCGGATCAGCGGTACTGCCAGATCTGCGGCATCTCGATGGCCCAGCTGACCCAGGTGACCCGGCTCGGGCCCCGCCCGCCGCTGGGTGTGCTGTTGCTCGACGACGGCAGCACCCTGCGCCTGGACAGCGACTACGTGGTGGGCCGCGAACCCGACGGCGACCCGGACGTCGTCGCGGCCCGGGCCCGGCCCCTGCGGGTCTCCGGCCCGGTCAGCGGGGTCTCCCGCCGGCATGTCCGGGTACGGCTGGCGGGCTGGCGGGTCGAGCTGGTCGACCTGCACTCGGCGAACGGCACCTTTGTGCACCGTCCCGGCACGGCGGAGCCCGCACAGCTCACCCCCGGCGTACCCGTGGTGATCGCGCCGGGGGCCCGCGTCGACGTGGGCCGGCGCTGGTTCCGCTACGAGTCGCACCGCAATCCGTAGACGTGAAGGGACCAGATCAGGTGCAGGGCATCGCCGACTACGACTTCATCCGTCCCCTGGGTTCGGGCAACCACGGGCACTTCTTCCTGGCCCGGCGCCCCCGCCGGCTGCCGCTCGACATCGAGTTCGTCGCCGTCAAGGTGCTGCACGCGGAGTCGACCGATGTGGCGTTCCGCCGGGCCACCCGGGAGCTGGCCGCGTTCGCGGCGGTCCGCTCGCCGTACCTGGTCATCCCGATCGACGCGGGGCAGCAGGACGGCGCCTTCTTCTACTCGATGGAGTATCTGCCCGCCGGCTCACTCGCCAAGCCTGCTGAGCCGTACTCCCCGGCGCAGGCCATGCGGGCCTTGGCCGCCGCGGCTCGGGCGGCCGGGGCATTGCACGCCGCCGGCATCGCGCACCGGGACATCAAACCCGGCAACGTGTTGCTGCATCCGGACGGCGGGAAGCTGTCCGACCTGGGCCTCTCGCAGGTCTTCACCGAAGGGGTCACGGTCACCGGGATGGGCGCCCTCGACGCGATCGAGTACGTCGACCCCGCCCTGTTGCTGGGCGGGCCCCCCGGCCCGGCGACCGACGTGTGGTCGCTGGGCGTCCTCCTGCACCGGGTGGTCAGTGGTGCCGGCGTCTACGGTGACCTGCCGGAATTCGACGGTCTGCTGGCTCTGCGCCGGATCCTGTCCACCCCGCCCCGGGTCAGTGGCACGCTGCCGGCCCCGATAGCCGCCCTGGTGCGGGACTGCCTCGGCCCGGCGGCACAGCGGCCCGCCGCCGCCACCGTGGCCGACCGGATCGACGCCCTGCCGGGGACCGATGGGGGCCGGTCGTGACCTCGCACGCGGTGGGTCAGCTGCTGCTCGGCCTGGCGGTCATCATCGTGCTGGCCCGCGCGCTGGGCGCCCTGGCTCGCAAGGTCGGCCAGCCGCCGGTGGTCGGGGAGATCATCGCCGGGATCCTGATCGGCCCGAGCATCTTCGGCACCCTGGTCAGCGACCGGTTCTTCCCGGTCGACATCCGGCCCGCGCTGGCCGGGCTGGCCAACGTCGGCCTGGTGCTGTTCATGTTCATCGTCGGCTACGAGCTGGACCAGACCCTGGTCCGCGGGCGGCAGCGGATCGCGGTGAGCGTCTCGATCGGCTCCATCCTGGCCCCGCTCGGGTTGGGGGCCGCGCTGGCGTGGTGGCTGGCCGATCGCCACGGCGTGACCGACGTCCTGCCGTTCGCCCTGTTCATCGGCGCCGCGATGGCGGTCACCGCGTTCCCCGTCCTGGCCCGCATCGTGGCGGACCGGGGCCTGGTCCGTTCCGAGGTGGGCGGTCTCGCGCTGGCCAGCGCGGCCGTGGACGACGTGATCGCATGGTCGCTGCTCGCCGTGGTGGTGGCGGTCGGCACGGCTGACGGCAGCCTGCCCTGGCACGTGCTCGCGGTCGCCCCGTACCTGTTCGTCATGTTCCGCTGGGTCCGGCCGTTGCTGCGGCGCCTGGCCGCGGCCCGGGAGCGGGCCGGTCGGTTGACCCCCGACGTCCTCGCCGTGATCCTGATCGGGCTGCTGGTCTCCTGCTACCTCACCGAGATCATGGGGCTGCACGCGATCTTCGGCGCGTTCGTGTTCGGCGCGGTGATGCCCCGGGCCGGCGGTGAGGCGTTGCGCCACGAGATCCTCGAACGCCTCGAGCAGGTCAGCGTGCTCCTGCTGCTGCCGGTGTTCTTCGTGGTCGCCGGGCTGCAGGTCGATCTGTCCACGGTCGGCGGTGGCGCGCTGCTCGAGCTGGCGTTGATCCTGGTGGTCGCCATCGGCGGCAAGTTCGCCGGCGCCTACGCCGGTGCCCGGCTGAACCGCGTCGGTGCCCGGCAGGCCGGGGCGCTGGCGACGCTGATGAACACCCGGGGCCTGACCGAGATCGTCATCCTCTCCGTCGGGCTGCAACTGGCCATCATCGATCAGCAGATCTTCTCCATGATGGTCGTCATGGCGCTGGTCACCACCGTGATGGCGGGCCCGTTGCTGGCCCTGATCTACCCGCGGCGGGTGCTGGAGCGCGACATCGCCCAGGCCGAGCGCGCCGCGCTGGGCGGTGCGGCCGGGTATCGGGCCCTGGTGCTGGTACCCGCGGCGGCGCCGGCGGCCGCGACGGTGGCCGGCCTGGCCGCCGCGCTGATCGGGTCGCGCCGGCCGGCGACGCTCGTGCTGGCCCGGCTGGTGCCGTATCCGGCCGCGCCGCTGGAGATCGGCAGCGGGCTGACCGGCGGCCTGCTGGAGATGAACCAGGCGATGGGCGAGCTGACCCGGCTGGCGGCCGAGGTGCGGGCCGAAGGTCTGGAGGTGCCGGTCCTGGCCCGGTTCACCGGTGACTCGGGGGCGGAGCTCGCCGAGCTGGTGCGCACGGGCGAACCCGACCTGGTCGTCGTGACCGGGGATGGAGCCCGGCCCCCCGCGGTGCTCGAGGAGACGCCGGTGACCGTGATCACGCTCGCCGGGCCACCGCTGGCGCCGGTATGTGCGATCATCGCTCGGATCACCGGCGACGCGTCGGCGAATGCCGTCCTGCGGACGGCGGCCGAGCTGGCGTCGGCGTACGGGGTCGAGCTGGTCGTCGACGCGGGGCCGCGGGTCTCCCGCAGTGTCGCGGCGGCCCTGCGTGAGCTGCGCCGCCATGGTGTGGCTGTGCGGGCCGAGCCGGCGGACAGCGACTCCGGTGCCGCGCTCGTGGTGGCCGCCGCGGGCGGGCCCGGCGACGGGCCGGACGGCGCGCACGTCGTCGTCCGCACTGGAGCGGACCAGGTCGAGGAGACCCCGGCGCAGTGGGTGCCCCGACTGCGCAGCCCGGCAGGCATCGGATCGGATGGGGAAGCGACGCAGGTGACGAGAGCATGACCGGTGGTGCGGGCCCGGCGGGCGGGCGGCCGCTGCTGCCCGGCGACCCCCGGCAGCTGGGCCGCTACGAGCTGATCGGCCGGCTCGGTGAGGGTGGCATGGGTACGGTGTACCTGGCGTCGACGCCGGAGGGCCGCCGGGTCGCCATCAAGATCATCAAGTCTGATCTGGCCGACGACCCGCAGTTCCGGCAGCGGTTCCGCACCGAGGTGGAGCGGGCCCAGGACGTCCCGCCGTTCTGCACCGCCGAGGTTCTCGACGCCGACCCCGACCACGCCCCGCCGTACCTGGTCGTCGAGTACGTCGCGGGGCCCAGCCTCGCCGCGGTCGTCGCCGAACACGGGCCACTGACCTCCTCGAACCTGCACGGCCTGGCGATCGGGGTGGCCACGGCGCTCACCGGGATCCACGGCGCCGGCGTGATCCACCGCGACCTCAAACCCAGCAACGTGCTGCTCGCTCCCGGCAGCCCGAAGGTCATCGACTTCGGGATCGCGCGGGCCGTCGAAGGAGCCGTGAACCACACCCGGACCGACCAGATGGTCGGCACCGTGACCTACATGGCGCCGGAGCGCTTCGACTCCAGCACCGGCCGCAACCTCACCCCGGCCGCGGACATCTTCGCCTGGGGCGCGGTGATCGCCTACGCCGGCACCGGCCGCACTCCGTTCGCGGCCGACATGCCGCACATGGTCGCGGTGCGCATCCTGACCATGCCACCCGACCTGGAAGGCCTCACCGGACCCCTGCGCGACCTCGTCGAACAGGCACTGGCCAAGGACCCCGCCGATCGGCCCACCGCGCGGGAGCTGCTCGACCGGCTCCTGGACACCGGGCCGTCCCGGGCCGGCGGCGCCGCCGCCGTCCTGGAACGGCAACCCGCGCTGCGCGAGGCGGTCGCCGACGCGCGTGCCGCCGACGACGTGCAGGCCCGCGAGCGTACGGCCGCAATGCAGCTGCCCTCGCCGGGCGAGGCGGGCTCACCGACGACCCGGTTCAACCTGCAGGGCCGAGCCGCCGCGGAGGAGGCCCCGGCGCGAGCAGAGCCGACGGTGGTGATTGCGCCGCCGGTGGTCCCTGAGCCTGCGGCAGCCCCGCGGCGCAGATTCCGGGGGGCGGCCACCGCGGTCCTCGCGGGCACCGCCGTGATCGCGGTGACCTTGCTCGTCGGCATCGTGACCGGGCTGATCCCGGTGAATCGGGGCAACGACGAGAATCCCCAGGCGACCGGGCCGAGTGCCACGCCGAGCGTTTCGGCTGCGCGACCGTCGGTCGCACCGGACGGCGACACCGTCATCGCCGACCCGCTGACCTCCGAACGGGACTGGCGGGTCGTGCAGGATCCGGCGAACAAGGCGAGCTGTGAGTTCGACGGCGCGCTGGTGGTGGAGAAGCGGTCGGCCGGACCGTACAGGTGCCCCGGGCCGCGGCGGCTGCTCACCGACTTCACCGCCACCGTGACGGCCAAGCTGCTCACCAAGGGCGCGTGCGCGGCCGTCTGGCTCCGCTTCGACAAGGTCGACGCCACGGCGAACCGGGAGGCCGGCTACGTGCTGGCGATCTGCGCCGACGGCTACACGCTGATGACCCATGGTGCCACCGGGGTGAGCGACACGGCCGAGCTGGCGTCGTTCCCGTTCGCCGAGCCGGTGGGGCTGCGCGAGCCGATCGCCGTCGCCATCACCGCCGACGGGCCCAAGCTGTCGTTCAGCCGCGACGGCACCGAGGTCGGCAGCTGGAAGGATTCCCAGTTCCCCAGCGGGCGCGTGGTTTTCGGCATGCTGAACAAGTCAACAGGGTCGTCGCCCGCGCAGGTGTCGTTCAACGACGTGGAGATCCGCGCCTGAGTCCTCGGTGGACTTTCGCCTACGCGACGCGCTGCTGTGGTCTCTGATCGTCTGATGTCTGCGGTTGGCTCGGGCGGACGGAGCCGGTGGCGATCCAGCGGCGCAGGGCGGGGCCGGCCGGCCGTTCGATCAGGCGGTGGACCAGCCAGGCGGCCACGATCAGGATTGCTACCGCGGCGATGATGAGGGCGGGCACCGGTACGTCGGTGCGGTCGTAGGCGTACCGGATCATGGTGTAGCCGATGCGGGGATGCAGCAGATAGAGCGGGTAGGAGATCGCGCCGGCCGTGGCCAGCCAGCGCCGGCGCCAGCGGTCGGTGACGCCCAGGGCGATGGCCAGCAGCGCGATGTACGCGAGGGTGATGATCAGCCATGCGGGCCAGACCGGTACCGGGAAGCCGGGGTTCGCGAAGAGCACGCGCTCGCGTACGCGGAAGAGGCTGAGCGCCCAAGCCGCGGCCAGCAGGGCCCACAACGGCAGGGCGGGGCCGTGGCGGCGGACAAGATAGATCGTGATGCCCGCGACGAAGTAGGGGGCGAAGTCGGGCATGACCAGCTCGGCGAGCGGCGCCTCGGCCGGGACGAGGACGGAGAGGACCAGCCAGCCGGCGCTGATGGCGATGACCCGGCGGCGGGTGGGGCCGATCAGGACCAGGATGGCGAACAGGGCGTAGAACCGCAGCTCGTACCAGAGGGTCCAGTAGACGGTGTCGACGTAGGGCACGTTCAGCGGTTTGGCGAGCATGGTGAGGTTGACGGCGATGTCGGTGGCGGTCAGGCCGTGCGGTGAGGGGATGCCGTCGGTGAGCGGCAGGAAGGTCATGACCGCCGCGGTGATCAGGACGCAGGCCCAGAAGGCGGGATAGAGCCGGGCGGCGCGGGAGGCGAGGAAGTCGCGCGGGGTCCGGTCCCAGCCGCTCATGCAGATGACGAAGCCGCTGATCATGAAGAACATCTCGACGCCGAGGAAGCCGTAGATCAGCGTCGAGTTCACTTCCTGCGGCAGGTACGCGGTGGTCGGCCGGACGCCGTCGACCGACCACGCCATGCCGAGGTGGTGGAAGGCCACCGCCAGAGCGCACAGCAGTCGCAGGCCGTCCAGGGCCAGCAGGCGGTTCGTCTTCGCAGCCACGATCGGCCGCCTCCAATGCAGGGGTCATCGCCGCGAGTGGCCGGGCCGCTCACGGTGGGGGATGAAGGGATGTCAGGTAGGCAGGCGCATGGTGAAGGTGCTGCCGTGACCGAGCCGGCTGGTCGCGGTGACGGTGCCGCCGTGGGCCTCGGCGAGTTTGCGGACGATGGCCAGGCCCAGGCCGCTGCCGCCGGTGCTCCGGGTGCGCGACTTGTCGGCGCGCCAGAAGCGGTCGAAGACGTACGGCAGGTCGTGTTCGGCGATGCCGTGGCCGGTGTCGGCGACCTCGATCACCAGGTGGTCGCCGTCGAGCCGGGAGCGGACGGTCACGGTGGCACCCGGCGGTGAGTGCCGGACAGCGTTGGAGAGCAGGTTGCCGACGGCCTGCCGGATCCGGTTCGGGTCGAGCATGACCTCCGGGTCGCCCGCCGCCTCGACCTCGATCGTGACGCCGTCGGTGCGGCCGGTGTGCGCGGCGGCGACCTGACCCAGCAGTTCGTTGACGTAGATCAGCTCGGGGTGCAGGCGAAGCCGGCCGGCGTCGGCGGCGGCCAGGTCGCTGAGGTCGTCGATGACGTGCTGGAGCAGCTCGGCCTCGTCGGCGAGCAGGTCCAGCAGCTCCGGGTCGGGTTCGGCCACGCCGTCCCGGGCGGCCTGGAGCCAGGCGCGGATGTTGGTCAGGGGGGAGCCGAGCTCGTGGGCGATGTCACTGATCATCGAGCGTCGTTGCCGTTCGACGGTCTCCCGGCGCTCGGAGAGGTCGTTGAAGGCGGCCGTGAGCCGGCCGATCTCGTCGCGGCCCCGGACCGGGAGGTCGCTCGCACCGCTCTCGACGGCGTGGGTGAGCGCGCGCAGCGGCCGGGAGATCCGCAGGCCGACCAGCAGCGTGACCGCGAATGCGACGGCCAGGACCAGCCCGGCCACGGTCGCGACCCGCGCGGTGCCGGCCCGGGAGAGGTCGAACACCGTGCCGGCTTCCCGGTCCGGGCCGGCGACATAGAGGTAGGCGGGCGGGGCCACGTACGGCGCGAGCTGTCGCCGGCGTGACTGAATGATGCATTCCTGCGGCTGGCCGGGGTCCAGGCGGGCTGGGCGGGCCGGCTTCCAGGCGAAGCCGGGCAGTACGGTGACCACGGGCTCGGCTGCGGCTCCCACCAGGCACGCGTTGGTGAGCACGGTCAGCTCGGCCAGGGCCGCACGTTCGGTGGCGGTGACCACGTCGGCGCCGGACTTCCGAAAGCAGTCGGCCAGTTGCGCGGAGACCAGGTCGGCACTCGTGAACAGTGGCGCCAACGTCGGCCGGCCCGCGGTGAAGGTGTCCGCCCCGGCGGCTATGCCCTGCTCGGCCAGGCACTCCTCAGCGCGGACAAGCCGGCCGGACAGCATGCGGTGCTCGGCGGCGGTCAAGCGGTACGGCCCGAACGCCCGGTTGTAGATACCGTTGGCGTCCGACTCGTCGGAGGCGAGAAATCCCTCGACCTGGAGAGGCGTGACCAGCGCCGACCGCCGGGCCGGAAGGTCTGGCCGCTTGCTCTCGGAACTGGCCAGGAAGGTGCCGTCCTCACCGGTGAGCGTGATCTGCCGGCCGGTCAGCCCACTCAGCTCGGCCAGCATCGGCTGCACACCGGACCACGTAGGGTGCTCGGCGGCGTACTCGAGTACTGCCTCATAGATCCGGGCGTCGTACGCGATGCCCTGGCCCAGCTCCTGCCGCAGCTGGGCCGTGGTGCTGTTCACCACCAGCCACGTGGTGGCCAGCACGGCACACAGCACCACCAGCAGAGACATGGCCAGCAGGCGCCCCACCAGGCTCGGGGACCTCACAGGGACCCGTCCGTGAGCTTGTAGCCGATGCCGTACACGGTCAGCAGGTACGAAGGCCGCCGCGGATCCGGCTCGATCTTGCGGCGCAGCTTCACGACATGCATGTCGACGGTCCGGTCGGTCGCCGAGACCTCGAACCCCCGGGTCCTCTCCAGCAGCTGCGCCCGGGTGAACACCCGGTCCGGGGCGGCGGCCATCGCGGCCAGGATCTCGAACTCGCCGGGGGTGCAGTCGACCCGGCGCCCACCGACGGTCACATGATGCCCGGGTACGTCGACAGCGACCTCTCCCACCCGCAGCGGGGCGTCCGGCGCCCAGTCGTTGCGGCGCAGCATCGTCCGGATCCGCGCCATCAGCTCACGCGGGTTGTACGGCTTCATCAGGTAGTCGTCCGCGCCGGCCTCGAGCCCGAGGATCAGGTCGTCCTCGTCGCGCCGGGCGGTCAGCATCAGCACCGGTACGTTGCTCTCCCGGCGCAGCGCGCGGCAGACCTCGATCCCGTCCGGCCCCGGCATCATCACATCGAGCACCAGCAGCTCCGGCCGGGACCGGAGCACCAGCTCGATCGCGCTCCGGCCGTCGTGCACGACCGACGCCCGGTAGCCGGCCGCCCGGAGGTAACGCCGGACCACCTCGGCCTGCCGGACGTCGTCCTCGGCGACCACCACGTGCGCGCTCACGGCATGGACTATAGGAAGGTCCGGCGGCCTGACTTGCGAACGCTGACATTGCCGAGACAACTCCGGGGGCATCCGGATGGCGCGCCTGGCCGGCCCAGCGGTGCGGCACTCGGCCGGGTGACGGTGTTTGAACTTTGCCCATTTTCTCTACTTTGATACCTTTAAGGGCTATTCTGCCTGGGTGATGCGCGCATCGGCCGACAGTGACGAGCCGGCTTCCTGGATTCATGTCGGTCGGCAGCCGATCTACGACCGGAGCGGCGACGTGGTCGCCTATGAGCTTCTGTTCCGGGACTCGGCTGCGGCGCGCAGCGCCTCGCGGAGCACGGCGCAGGCCACCAGCCAGGTGATCGTGGCGGCCTTCACCGAGTTCGGTCTCGCCGAGCTGGTCGGATCCAGGGCCTGCTTCGTCAACGTCACCCGCGAGTTCCTGACCGGCGAACTGCCTGTGCCGTTCGATTCCGACCAGGCCGTTCTGGAGATCGTGGAGACCGTCGAGGTCGACGACCTGGTCATCGACGGGACCCGGGCCCTGGTCGAGCGAGGTTTCACCATCGCGTTGGACGACTTCGTCTGGGGTGCCGGAGCCGAACGCCTCCTCGACTGGGCCACCTACGTCAAGGTGGACATGCTCGACGCCGACCCGGCCGGTGTGACGGAGACGGTCGAGCAGTGCCGCCGATACCCGCACATCCAGTTGGTCGCCGAACGGCTGGAGACCGAGGAACAGCTGCAGCACGCCATGCAGCTGGGGTTCGACCTGTTTCAAGGCCACGTCCTCGGGCGCCCGCACGTCCTGTCGACCGCGTCGATGTCGCCGACACGCGCCGCCCGGCTGCAGCTGATCGCCGCGTTGAATGCCGACGAGGTGGACTTCGACGAGGTGGTGTCGCTGATCAGCCGCGACCCCGCGATCACCTACCGGTTGCTGCGGGCCACCAACTCCGCGGCCTCCGGTCTCGCCGCGCGAGTTTCCTCGGTGGCTCAGGCGGCCACCCTGCTCGGACCGGCGACGATCCGGCAGTGGGTCACGCTGATGCTGTTCAGCGACCTCACCGACGCCACCGAGGATCAGGTGATGACCACCCTGATCAGGGCCCGGCTGTGTCAACTGCTCGCCGAGAGACTCCGGCTGTCCGGTGGCGCGGCCTTCACCGTGGGACTGCTGTCCGGTGTCGCGGACCTGCTCGCCGAACACCCCGCGGATCTGATCACCGAGCTGCCCCTGGCCGATGACGTCGTCGCCGCATTGACCACCGAAGCCGGAGACCTCGGCCGCGTTCTACACGCCGTACGTGCCTACGAACAAGGGCAGCCGACCGCCGGCGGCGTCATCAACGCCGACGACATGATGGAGGTCTACCTGGCCGCGGTGAGCTGGTCCACCCACACCGTGAGCGGCGCCCTTGCCGACCAGCCCCTGCGCCGAGCAGACCTGCCACGATGACCTCTTCGCCGGCGGACGAGGGGTCGTCCCTGGCGCGTTGCGGCCGTCACGGCAGTGCCGGACGCGCCGGGGAGTACAGCCAGGTCCTGAAGAAGCCATCCAGGTTGCGGCCCGACACGCGGCTTGCCGTGGCGGTGAAGTCGGCCGTGGTCGCGGTGCGGTGCCGGTAGGTCTGCGTCCAGGCCCGCAGGACGGCGAAGAATGTCGCGTCGCCCACCTCCTCGCGCAGCAGCTGCAGCACCATGGCGCCGCCGAAGTAGATCCGTTCGCCGGCCTCGTCGGTCGGTTGCGCCGGGCCGGTGAGGGGCACGCTCCAGAAGGGATCACCTTCGGGGTGGTCCCGGTAGATCTGCCGCGCCTGGTCGTGGGCGCTCGCCCGGCCGTTCAGCTCGTCCCAGTACCAGGTCGCGAACATGGCGAAGCCCTCGCTGAGCCACACCTCGTTCCACCGGGCGAAGCCGACGCTGTCGCCGAACCACTGGTGGGCGAGCTCATGAGCGACGATCGTGTCGCTGTCCGCCGCCGAGTACACGGGACGGGTCTGGGTCTCCGCGGAGAACGGGATCTGCACACCGTCGTGACTCGCCCACACGACGATCGCGCCGGTGGAGTCGAACGGGTACGGACCGAAGCTGCTCGCCCATCGGTCGGTGACCGCGGCCGTCGTACGCCAGAAGTGCGACATCAGATCCGGCCTGGTGAGCGCCGGATCGACCGCGACGTACTCGGGGATCCCGCCGGGCGTCGCGCCGCTGCGAACCTGCCAGCGTCCGACGTCAACGGTGGCCAGATACGTCGCCATGGGCGCGCGCTCCGACCAGTCGTGGGTCGTCCACAAGCCGTGGGTGCTGCGGCCCACGCGACGTCCGTTCGCCACCACGTCCAGGCCCCGGGGTACGCGTACCGTGAAGGTGAACCGCGCCTTGTCCGACGGATGGTCGTTGCACGGGAACCAGGTCGACGCGCCGTCCTGCACGCTCAAGGTCACCATGCCGTCGTCCGTACGCACGAACCCGTACGGCGTGTCTCCGCCCAACGGCTGCGGGACACCCCCGTAGGCGACCTCCACCTCGAACCGCGACGACGCCGGCAACCCCCGCCGCGGCGTGACCACCAGCTCCTGACCGTCCCGGCGGAACGCCGCGGCCCGGCCACCGACCGACACCCGGGTGACGGTCAGCTGCTGCAGGTCCAGGTCGAAGCGGGACAGGTCCTGCGTCGCCACGGCCGTGATCCGGGCGACCCCGTCCAGCCGTCCGCTCGCCGGGTCGTAGGTGAGATCGAGCGCGTAATGCTCCACGTCGTATCCGCCGTTGCCTTCCATCGGATACCACGGGTCGCCCACCCCGGCTGACCCCGGCCGGAAGTGGTGCCGTGCCGAGGCGGTCGCCGGGGTGCCGGCCCCGATCAGCAGAGCGCACACCAGCGCCGAACTTGTGAGCTGCAGTCCCGTCGATCCATGCCGTTTCATCGTCCGCCTCCCGGAGCAGCACCGTCGTCGGACTCGATGCTTTCCGACGGCACCGGCGCGGACCACCGAGCCAGCCGCCCATCGCCGGTGCGGCTACCTCACCGTCCGGCAACCGAGGTGGCGCCTCGGTCAGGCCGGCCGGACGTCGTGCACCTGCAGGATGCGCTGCAGTTCGTCGGCCAGCACCCAGATCCGCGTGATCCGCTGATCGGCGTCGATGGTGAGGACGTCGATGCCCAGGCCGCTGACCACGCGCCCGGTCGGGGGCAGGACACCCAACAGGGTGCGCCACGGCCCGGTGTGCCGCGCGCTGTGCCGGAACGCGATGGTCAGCTTGCCCGGCGCGCCGACCCGGTCGACGATCTCGATGACGTGGTCGGTGAACGCGCTGTGCAGCGCCTCCGCGCGTGCCACCAGGTCGGCGACGGACATCGGGGCGCCGTTGATGACGACGGGATCGGCGTAGAGCCGGGCGAAGGCCGTGACCGGATCCGGATGCACGCCGGGCGGCACCCGCCACAGGTCGAACAACTGCTGCGCGATGTCCACGGGGCCTCCTGGCGAGGATCCCAGGATCGCGCTGCACCGCCTGGCTGGCAAGGCCGTACCGCGAGACGGTTCCCTTTCGGAGATCCGGGCGTAATTTGTGGGGTAGCAGGTCGTCCCTCCGGCACTCAGCGGCGAGGAGTCATCGATGAACCAGCTGATCAACGACCCGGCGAAGGTGGTCGCGGACGCGCTCCGCGGCATCGCCGCCGCCCATCCCGAGCTTCACGTCGATCATGAGAACCGCATCGTCCGCCGGGGCGACGCCCCGGTCGAGGGCAAGGTCGGGCTTGTCTCCGGGGGCGGCTCGGGTCACGAACCGCTGCACGCCGGCTTCGTCGGCCCGGGCATGCTGGACGCGGCCTGCGCCGGCGAGATCTTCACCTCCCCGGTGCCCGACCAGATCATGGCGGCGACGAAGGCCGTCGACGGCGGGGCCGGGGTGCTGCACATCGTCAAGAACTACACCGGCGACGTGATGAACTTCGAGATGGCGGCCGAGCTCGCCGCGGCGGAGACCGGCGTCACCGTCCAGGCCGTCGTGACCGACGACGACGTGGCGGTGCAGGACAGCCTCTACACCGCCGGGCGCCGCGGGGTCGGGGTGACCGTGCTGGTGGAGAAGATCGCCGGTGCCGCCGCCGCGCAGCGTCGGCCGTTGGCGCAGGTGGCCGACATCGCCCGCAAGGTCAACGCGAACGGCCGCAGCATGGGCGTGGCGCTCTCCTCGTGCACGGTCCCGACCGCCGGCAAACCCACGTTCGACCTGCCGGACGGCCAGATGGAGGTCGGCATCGGCATCCACGGCGAGCCGGGACGCCGCCGCGTGCCGCTGGCGCCGGCCGCCGAGATCGCCGAGATGCTCGTCGGCCCGATCCTCGACGACCTGGACTTCACCGGGCGGGACGGTGTGATCGCCTTCGTCAACGGCATGGGCGCCACCCCCCTCATCGAGCTGTACGTCATGTACCACGAGGTGGCGGCGATCCTCGCCAAGGCCGGTGTCTCCGTCGCGCGTTCGCTGGTCGGCCCGTACATCACCAGCCTCGACATGGCCGGCTGCTCGGTCACCCTGCTCAAGGCCGACGACGAGATCCTGCGGCTGTGGGACGCTCCGGTACGGACCCCGGCCCTGCGGTGGGGGAACTGACCCGATGGACGGCACCGTGGACGCCGTGGCGCTGACGAACTGGGTGCGGGAGTTCGGCCGGCTCGTCGCGGCCCAGAAGGAGCGGCTGACCGAGCTGGATTCCGCGATCGGCGACGCCGACCACGGCGTCAACATGGACCGGGGGATGACCGCGGTCCTGGCGATGCTCGCCGGCGAAGCGCCCACCACCCCGGCCGACGTGCTCAAGCGGACCGGGATGACCCTGGTCAGCAAGGTCGGCGGCGCCAGCGGCCCGCTGTACGGCACGGCGTTCCTGCGGATGGCCGCCGCGGCCGGCGGCGCCGACGCGCTCGACGCGCCGGGCTTCGCGAAGGTGCTGCGGGCCGGGCTCGACGGGGTGGTCACCCGAGGCAAGGCCGCGGCCGGCGACAAGACGATGTACGACGCGCTGGCCCCGGCGGTGGACGCCCTGGACGGGGCGCTGGCCGCCGGTCAGCCGCTCGGCGAGGCGTTGCGGACGGCGGTCGGCGCCGCTGAGCGGGGCCGGGACGCGACGATCCCGATGGTGGCCCGCAAGGGCCGCGCCAGCTATCTGGGCGAGCGTAGTGCCGGACACCAGGATCCGGGGGCGACCTCGGTGACGCTGCTGCTGAGCGCGGCCGTGACCGTGCTCGGCGGGGACTGAGGCCGTGGTCGGCCTGGTGGTGGTCAGCCACAGCCGGGCTCTGGCCCGCGCCGCGGTGGGACTCGCGGCGGAGATGATCCGGGGCGCGGCGGTGCCGATCGAGGTCGCCGCCGGGCTCGACGAGACGGCGTACGGCACCGACGCCGTTGCCATCACCGAGGCGGTGACCGCCGCTGATAGTGGCGACGGCGTGGTCGTGCTGATGGACCTCGGCAGCGCCGTACTCTCCGCGGAGCTCGCGCTCGAGCTGCTGGCGGACGACCTGCGCGATCGGGTCGTGCTGTGCCCGGGGCCGCTGGTCGAAGGTCTGGTGGCCGCCGCGGTGGCGGCTGCCGGCGGCGCCGGCCGCGACGAGGTCGCCGCCGAGGCCGGCGCCGGGCTGGCGGGCAAGCAATCCCAGCTCGGCGGGCCGCTCACCGGTGCACCGGACACCGGCGGCGGGACGGGGGACGGGCCCTCGGCCACGGTCACCGTGCTCAACCGGCACGGCCTGCACGCGCGGCCAGCCGCGCGGCTCGTCACCCTCGCCCGGTCGTTCGACGCGCAGGTGCGGGTCCGCAACGCCGAGACGGGGTCGCCGTGGGTCCCGGCGTCGAGCCTGTCGCGGATCGCCACCCTGGGCGTGCTGCACGGACACCGGATACAGGTACGCGCGTCGGGCCCGCAGGCGCAGGCGGCTGTCGACGGGATCGTGGCGCTGGCCGGGCGCGCGTTCGACGAGACCGAGCCCGCCGCCGAGCCGGAGGGCCCGGCCGCGCAGGGACGGGCCGCGTCACCGGGGATCGCCATCGGGCCGGCCCGGCACCTGTCCTCCGCACCCATCGACATTCCCGACCTGCCCGCGCGTGGACCGGCACAGGAGAGGCAACGCCTCGACGACGCCCTCGCGTCCGTGCGGCGGGACCTGGAGAAGCTCCGGGCCGGCGCCGGCTCCATCTTCGACGCGCACCTGTTGCTGCTCGACGACGCCGATCTGCTCGCCGAGGTCCGGTCGCGGATCGACGCCGGCGAGGCCGCGCCCCCGGCCTGGGCGGCGGCCACGGCCCGGGTCGCCGGCGAGTTCGAGGCGCTGGCCGACCCGTACCTGAAGGCGCGGGCGGCCGACGTCCGCGCGGTCGCCGACCAGCTGCTGCGCGCCCTGCTCGGGGTCCCCGCCGCGGTCATGCGGGGGTCCGGCGTGCTGATCGCCGCCGACCTCACGCCGGCCGAGGCCGCGGCGCTCGATCCGGGGCGGATCGCCGGGGTCCTGCTCGCGTTCGGCAGCCCCACCGCGCACAGCGCGATCCTGCTGCGGACCCGCGGCATCCCCGCCGTCGCCGGGGCCGGGCCGGCCGCGCTCGAGGTCGCCGACGGTACGCCGGTCGCGCTCGACGGCAGCACCGGCGAAGTGCTGGTGGCACCGTCAGAGGCGGCGCTGGCGACACTGCGCGAACGGGCCCGCGGGCAGGCGGCGCGCCGCGAGCAGGCGGCCGGCCGTGCTTCGGTGCCGGCCGTGACCCGCGACGGCGTGCGAGTCGCCGTCGGCGCGAACGTGGGGTCGGCGGCGGAGGCACACGTCGCCGCGGAGCACGGCGCCGACCTGATCGGACTGATCCGTACGGAGTTCCTGTTCCTGGACCGTGACGCCGCGCCCGAGGTCGAGGAGCAGGAGGCGGCGTGGCGGGAGATCGCGCAGGCGCTCGGCGGACGCCGGATCACTGTGCGGACCCTCGATGTCGGCGGCGACAAGCCGCTGCGCTATCTGCCGGCACCGGCCGAGGAGAACCCGTTCCTGGGCGTCCGCGGTCTGCGGTACACGCTGCGGCATCCCCGGCTGCTCGCCGACCAGCTGCTGGCCGTCGTCCGGGTGGCCCGCGACGTGCCGGTCAGCCTGATGTTCCCGATGGTCAGCACCGTGGACGAGGTGGTGCAGGCCCGCCGGATGCTCGACGAGGCCGTGGCGTGGGAGGGCGGCGGCGAGCCCGCCGGCCTGCAGGTGGGAATCATGGTGGAGGTGCCGGCCGCCGCGCTCAAGGCCGCCGCGTTCGCGCCGTACGTCGACTTCCTGAGCATCGGGACCAACGATCTGACCCAGTACGCGCTGGCGGCTGAACGCGGCAACCCGGCGCTGGCCGCGTTGTCCGACGGCCTCGACCCTGGCGTGCTGCGGCTGATCGAGGCGGTGTGCCGGGGCGCCGGCGAGCGGGTCACCGTCGCGGTCTGCGGCGAGCTGGCCGGCGACGAGGCGGCGGTGCCGCTGCTGACCGGGCTCGGCGTGCGGGAGCTCAGCGTGGCGCCGCGGAGCGTACCGGCCATCAAGGAGGCCGTCCGCGGCACGGACCTGGCAGCGGCGGCCGCGCTGACGCGGGTGGCCCTGGAGATGCCGGACGCCGCCGCCGTGCGGGCGCTGCTCGACGGCCCGGGGTGAAGGAGCGCGGAAGGTCAGCAGGCCGGAGCCTGCTGACCTTCCCGGCGCTTACCGATGACTCAGGCCCGGGTCCACTTCTGGCTGCTCGCGCCCAGGCAGTCCCAGAGGTGGAGCTGCGAGCCGTTGGCGGTGCCCCGGTTCACGATGTCCACGCAGCGGTTGGCGGCCGGATTGACCAGGTCGCCGGCGGCCGAGAGGGTGAACTTCTGCGCGTTCGTGCCGTTGCAGGTGTAGAGCTGGATCGCCGTACCGTTGGCGGTGCCGGCGGCTGCGGCGTCCATGCACTTGCCCAGCGCGCGGACGGTGCCGTCGCTGTTGAACGACCACTGCTGCGCGGCGGTGCCGTTGCAGTCGTAGGTCTGCAGCCGGGCGGCGTCCACCGGGTTGGCCCCCGGGATGTCGATACAGCGGCCGCTGAGGCTCGACTTGAGCGCGGTGCCACCGCTGGGCGGCGGCGTGGTCGGGCCGGAGTCCGACGTGTTGACGTGGACGTAGTCGATCAGCATCCGGCTCTCGGCGGGCAGCCCGGCGGGGTTGCCCTGGCCGAAGTTACCGCCGACCGCCAGGTTGAGGATGATGAAGAACGGGTGGTTGTAGACCCAGCTCACGTTGCCCTTGGCGGCCGTCAGCGAGGCCGGGGTGGCCCGGAAGTACTCCTGGCCGTCCACGGTCCAGACGATCAGGTTCGCCGACCAGTCGACGGCGTAGTTGTGGAAGGCCTGGTACCACGGCGAGCCGGCTACCAGGGTGTTGCCGTACGAGGCGCCGCCGGAGTAGCCGGGGCCGTGCAGCGTGCCGAACAGCCGGTTGGGGTCCCGGCCGACGACCTCCATGATGTCGATCTCGCCGTCGGTCGGCCAGTTGCCGCCGCCGAGCATCCAGAAGGCGGGCCAGAGGCCGGAGCCGTTCGGGACCTGGATCCGGGCCTCGATGTGGCCGTACTGCTGGGTGAACTTGCCGGCGGTCTGGATCCGGCCGGAGGTGAACTGGCAGGTGCCGTTCCAGCAGTCGTTGTGGCCGCCACTGCCCTTACGCGCGGTGATGACCAGGTGACCCTGCCCGTCCATGGCGACGTTGTTCGTGCCGCTGGTGTAGTACTGCAGCTCCTGGTTGCCGAAGCCGCTGCCGCCGGTGTCGAAATTCCATTTCGACGAGTCGACGCCGGTGCCGGCGCCGCCGTTGAACTCCTCGTTCCAGACCACGGCGGCTTCAGCTCTGTCGCCGCGTGACGCGACGGCGAGGCCGCCGCTGAGTGTCACCACGACGGCTGCCGCGGCGATGAGGAACCTTGACTTTCGCATGGGGGATGTCCTCCGGGGGAGAGGTAACAAGTGTTAACAGTCTTGATAGATCGATCCGAGTCAGTCAAGCGAAACCGGTTCCGGAACCCATTTCCACAGGTAGGCGAATCCGGCGGCCCGAGTTGAGCCAAGTCGGCGATGGTGCGCCGGCATGCGCCGGCTGCTCGGCGGCTCTAGCGTGCAGACATGGACGCGCAGAGGGTTCTCTTCATCGGGGGCAGTGGGATCATCAGCTCCGCCTGCTCGGCGATCGCGGTCGAGCGCGGCATGGACCTGTATCTGCTCAACCGTGGCCGCAGCACCGACCGCCCGGTTCCGGCCGGTGCCACGGTGCTGCACGGCGACATACGCGATCCTGCGTCGGTCTCCCGGGCGATCGAGGGCCTGGACATCGACGTCGTCGTGGACTGGGTCGCCTTCACGCCTGAGCATGTACGCACCGACATCGACCTGTTCCGTGGCCGGACCCGGCAGTACGTGTTCATCAGCTCCGCATCGGCCTATCAGACCCCGCCCGCCCGGGTCCCCGTCGTGGAGTCCACGCCGCTGGCCAACCCGTTCTGGCAATACTCCCGCGACAAGATCGCCTGCGAAGACCTGCTCGGGGACGCCTACCGCACCGAAGGCTTCCCGGCGACGATCGTGCGACCTTCCCATACCTACGACCGCACGACCGTCCCGTTCGACGGCGGTTGGACCGTGGTGGACCGGATGCGGCGCGGTAAGGAGATCGTCGTGCACGGCGACGGCACGTCCCTGTGGACCCTCACCCATCACACGGACTTCGCACGCGGATTCGTCGGTCTGCTCGGCAACCCCCGTACGATCGGGGACGCCTTCCACATCACCTCCGACGACGTCCTCACCTGGAACCAGATCGCCCAGGCCCTGGCCGACGCCGCCGGAGTGCAGCCGCGCATCGTGCACGTACCTTCGGACGCGATCGCCGCGGCCGACGCGGACTGGGGTGCGGGCCTGCTGGGCGACAAGGCGCACTCGATGATTTTCGACAACGCGAAACTGCGGACGGTGGTGCCGGACTACGTGTGCACCGTCCGATTCGAGCAGGGCGCCCGGGAGATCGTCGAGTGGTACGACGCGGACCCGTCACGGCAGCGGGTGGACGTGCGCCTGGACGCGGTGATGGACACGCTCGTCGATACGTACCGGGTGCCGCCGCCACGGTGAACCAGCGCGCCGGCCCGCGTTCGACCTCGGCGCCTACCGTCGCCGCAACCAGGTCGAGCGTGGCCTGGTGAACGACGTGAAGCACCCGGCCCGGGCGACCTACCGATCAACGAACCCCGGGTCGCGGCCAATTGTCGTCCTCGTCTCCCGGTTCCCCACCGGCGTTCTCCCACAACGACCGGATCAGTTCGTAGGCGCTGAACAAGATCTGCTCCTGGGAAGACCACGCATCCGCCTCGCCGAAGAGCTCCTCGCGGACCACCAGGGGCAGAACGGAGTGTCGCACCCACAGAATGTGGCCCACCCGTCGCCAGACGCCGGCCAGCTTGACCTGAACCATGTAGCTGCCCTGGCCACCGGGAATGGCATCCTTGCCCGACCAGCGATCGGCCGGCGCGATCCGTACGCCTTTGATCTTGGACCACGGAACCAGCAGCGAGGGTCGCAACCATGGGCGCAGCAGGAGCCCGTCACGGGCGATCCGGACCCGCCGCAGGACCGGTCCGAGCTGGTTCAGGTCGAGCACATCACCATCATGGCTCCCGGCTGCCATCCATGGCGGGGCGAACTCGCCTCCGCCGAGACATCTACGCGGCCTCGCTGACCTAACCCGGTGGCGGACGGCGACGGCGTACCGAATGATCGGACGGTGGCTCCCGTCGGTATCCGTGCGTCCTCGCCCCGCCGCGTCGTCGTTCTGGTCAGCGTGATCGTCCTGATCGATGTGTGCTTCTTCTCGGCGGTGGCGCCTCTGCTGCCGTCGTACGTGGTGGAGCTGGGCCTGTCCAAGAGCCAGGCCGGCGTGCTGGTCGGCGCCTACGCCGCGGGGACGCTGCTGGCGTCCCTGCCGGCCGGGCGGCTGACCGCGCGGCGCGGCGCCCCGCGGGTGTTGATCTCGGGGCTGCTCCTGCTGGCGCTGGCCAGCGTCGCGTTCGGTGTGGGCTCCTCGTTCGCGGTCCTCGCCGGTGCGCGCCTGCTGCAGGGGATCGGCGGGGCCGCGTCGTGGGCAGCGGGGCTGACCTGGCTCGTCCAGGAGGCGCCCCGCGAACGGCGTGGCCAGATGATCGGCACGGTGCTCGGAGCCGGCGTCGCCGGCGCGATCGGCGGTCCCGTGCTGGGTGCGCTCGCCCACGCCAGCAGCCCCCGGCTGGTCTTCAGCGTGGTCGGAGTCGTGGCGCTCGGTCTGGCCGCCGCCGTGGTGCTGACACCCTCCCGGAAGCACACGCCGCAGACCGGGACGCTGCGCCAGGCGTTGCGTCAGCCGGCGGTACGGGTCGGGGCCTGGCTCACCGTCCTGCCGGCCATGTACTTCGGCGTCGCCGGCGTTCTGGTCCCGCTGCGCCTTGACGAGCTGGGACTCGGCGCCACCGGTGTCGCCGTGGTGTTCCTCTGCGCAGCCGCGGTGGAAGCCGCGGGCAGCCCGCTGATGGGCCGGCTCTCCGACCGCTTCGGTCGGCTCCTGCCGCTGCGGGCCGGTCTCGGCGGCGTGCTGGCCGGCTGCCTGCTGCTGCCCCTGCCGGGCCGGGCCGTGCTGCTGGCCGTGGTGGTGGTCTTCGCGGCGGCCATGAGCGGGATACTGATGACCCCGGCGTCCGCGCTGCTGTCCGACGGAGCCGAGGCGTCCGGCCTGCCTCAGGGGCTCGCTTTCGGCCTGTTCAACTTGGCGTGGGCCGTAGGCCAGGGCATCGGCTCGACGGGAGGATCACGCTTCGCCGAGAGCGTCGGTGACACTGCGTCGTATCTGGCGGTGGCTGTCCTGAGCGCGGCGACGCTGGCCGTGCTGATCGTCCGGGCGCCGACCGGAGTGCGCTGACGCTCGTGCCGCGCCCGGCGCGGTTTGTATTTCGCACTCTGACCACGCCGCTCGGGAGGGGCGGCCGGATGTCACTCGGGTGGCGTCGAGCGGGACTCTGCGGCCCCGGAGCGCTCGGCGGAGTGCGGCACCCGGCCGGTCATCCGTTGCCATAGCCAGCCCGACGGGATGGACCGTCCGGTCAGAACGTACTCGCTGACGGCGTGGTGGGTCATGGTGTCGAGCAGGGACCGGCGCGCCGACGATCGCCCGACGAACAGGAGCTGATCGCCGGGCGCCAGGGTGACGTCGCCGTCCGGGCCGAGGATGCTCTCGGAGTCCCGTTGCAGCAGCAGCGGCACAGCGGCGAGGGGCCTGCTCCGGTCCTGCGGGCTGTTCAGCAGGTCCCCCAGCCGGGCGTCGCCCGCACGCAGCCAGGAGTCGAGCGCGGGCGCGTCGCGACCGTCCAGGGCGACCTTCCAGACGCTGCCGAGGCGCCGGCCGCACTGCTGACGGAGGCGACCGATGATCTCTGCTGCCCAATCGTCGCCACGTGCCGGCATGTTCTGCAGGAAGCGCCACAGCAGCGGGGTGCTCAGCTGGGCGTAGACCTCCCGCGCCACCATCTCGGTCGGCACCAGCAGGCGGTCGACGTCCATCGCCGCGAACAGCGGTGCGCTGGCGGGCCGGTTCTGCCGCGAGGCGATGAACAGGGCGGGGTTGACGCGGCGGGCAGCGGCGATCAGGGACAGGTTCGTCGTGTCGTTGTCGGTGCCGGCGACGAAACCCACCGCCTGCTCCAGGCCGGCGCGCGCCAGCACGGCGGGCTCGGATGCGTCGCCCACGACGATCGAGGTGCCCGCCAGGGCGTCCGGCTGCCGGTCCATGATGACCACGTCCAGGCCCTCGGCGCGTAGGTCCTCGGAGAGCTTCCTGCCGAAACGGCCGTAACCGCAGATGACCCACCGTCCCGCAGTGGGCAGCCGGCCCGGCTCGGGCAGCTCGGCGCCGGGGCCGCTCTCCAGCCAGGACATCAGCTGGTACGACGCGGGGGAGCGCAGGGCGAGCCCCAGGTGGTCACCGAAGCGGTCGAACGGGTTGACGACCGTCGGCGAGCCGAAGGCCCGCATCCGGTGCTCGATCGCAGGCGAGATGGTCCGGGCGATGACCGGTAGGTCCGGGCGGACCAGCGCGGCGGTCATCGCGACGACCAGGTTGACCTCGTCGTTGTCGGTGAGTGCCAGCACCCCTTCACACCCGGGGTGCTCCAGACCGGCGACGGCCAGGGTGTGCGGGTTGCCGGCGTCTCCGGCCAGCCCTGGTACGTCGGCGTGGTAAGAGTCGACGTCCAGCGAGTCGACGCGTTCCCCGGCCTCGTCGAGCACGACGAAGCGCCGGCCGATGGCGTCGAGTGAGCGGCCGAGCAGCTGCCCGGTTTGCCCGTACCCGATGATCAGCAGGAACGGCTCGCGCAGCCGGCTTACCGTACGGGTGAAGCGCTGCAATTTCAGCGCCTGCCGGAACGCCCGGTCCTGCAGCAAGGTGAGCAGCGACCCGATGGCGTACGCCCACCCGATCACCGTGAGGTAGATGGCGGCCATCACCCACAGTCGCTGGGCGCCGGTGAACGGTTGCGGGATCTCGCCGTACCCGATGGTGGTGGCCGTGTAGCTCATGAAGTAGAACGCGTCGAAGAACCCCATCCGGGTGGCGTGCCCGGCGGCGTCCCGGCCGGGGATCAGGGTCAGGCCGAGCACGCTGACCGCGAAGATCGTGACCAGGACGATCAGCGGCGCCCGCATGCGGCGCAGGATCAGGAAGACCGTGGACGACGTCTCCGTCGACCGGGCGGAGAACGCCCGCCGGGGTCGCCGCTGCCGCCGGTTCTCGCTGTCCCGGAACCGGTGCCGCCAGGCCGAATCAGCCACGGCTCCTCCCGTCACCGGCGGTGGAACGACACGGTCTCGATCACCAGGAGCACGACCGAGACGAGATTGGCCAGCAGCGCGCCCCCGGACAGCGACACGACGCTGGCCATCGCCGCCCCGTTGAGGCCGCTCGACGCGATCTGTGAGGCATACCCCCAGGCCAGCGCGGCGGCGATCAGCTGCAGGTCGGCGACGAGGCTGGTGGCCAGGTGCACCGCCCCGATCTGGGTGCGGTCACCGAACTTCAACACGGTCGCGATGAGGCTGACCACGATGGCTGCGAACAGCTCGTACACGTTGTGCAACGACGGGTCGGACAGGTCGCCGATGAAGAACCCGAAGTTGAGCGTCGCGGCCAGGAGCACGAAGAAGCCGAAGATCACCTTTTCGAGACTCATACGTGCCTCCTCGGGGTCGGAGACTCACGCTAGCTCGATACCGCCTCGGCCGCTGGCGGACGCTCGGGCGTAGCGCTGCTCGACCTCGTGCGGGCGCCGAGTGATGAAGCGGCAGCAACGGCACCGTCGCGATGGTTTGCGATGTCCGAGCCAAGGTTTCCGTTGCGTGCCGGACCATAGTTATCCACTGAAACGGGTCTCGTAGATGGGACTGCGGATCTCGTGCAGCTCCAGTCGCTTTCGACCGGACGCGATCAGGTGCTCGGCCGCTTCGAGCCAGTCCAGGTAGATGTCGGTGAACGTGGCGGGCCGACCGTCAGAGGTATACAGAGGGATGATCGTGTCCGTCGTGGGGCGGCGGTCGAACCACACCGTGTTGCGCTGAGGACCGGAGACGATGAGCAGAAGCGAGAAGTTGTGCCCCTCCTCGCCGAGATAGATCGCTCCGCTGGTCTGCCTTCGCAGTAGTTCCTCTTCTTCCCGGTGTCGCCGAGCCCGAGCAGCCAGGTCCGACACCGGCTGTGGCGTTTCGTAAAAGGCGGCGTACTCCTCCGCGAAGGCGTCCTGTTCGGGAAACGACGTGCCCAGGGCGCTCAGGTCGGTGTCCGGATCGCCTTGCCAGCGCCAGCGGCCCGCCTCGCATGACAGCCGCCGCATGATCACTGGTCCGGGGCCACCAGCATCCACGTGTATCAAGAACTCGCGGTATCCATCGGTAGCCTCACACCGAACTGCGCTTCGGCCTCGGCGAGCTCACGGACGCCCAGCGGAGTGAGCGGCCAGCGCGACAGTCTGTCTCGGATGGCCGCGCGAACGTGCAGCGTCCGCTCTCGAATGAACCGCCAGTCCGGATTCATCCTGCGAGCGTACTGACGCCGGCATCGGCGCCGTTATCGCATCCGGCTCTGCCGCAGAGCCCGCGAGCCCGGACGCCCCTGCGGCGACGTGGCTCAACGGAAGGCATGTTCGCGCCCACCATGACCTGCCCGCGTTCGCGTCGCGGTCACCCCGTGCCAGGCACCCCCCCGCCCCTCCTCCCGTCCGCTAGTTCGGCTGCTGCTCCGTTCGAGGTCGTGGCGTCGCAGCGGACTCCGAGGGCGCCGGAAGGGATTTGTAACTCGGCCCGGCGTACCGGTGCAGTTTGAGCTTCTCGTGGATGACGGCCGGCGGTTTCTGGGTGGTGCGGTACGCCAGGTCCTCCAGATAGATCCACAGGTTGCTGTTGCGCTTGTCGCGTTCGGCGCGCACGAAAGGCTCGATCGTCTCCCAGATGCGCCGGGCCTGGGGGCCGTTCGAGCCGATGATCAGCTCCTCCTTGACGATGCCGTGGGCGACCAGTTTGCCGAGGTCGTCGTAGAGTCCGCCCACCATGCGCAACTGGGACCGGGCCTCCAGCGACAGGTCCGTGTACGGCCGGACCGGTTGCTGGGGAAGCTCGTCGAAGATGAACTGTTGAGCGTCGAAGAACTCCTGAGTTCGGAACCGGCTGAAGACCTGCAGCACGACGGGCAGGGCGTAACCGTCCATCGTGGTTCGGGTCTGCCGGAGCGCGAGCGTCCCGGAGACGATCAGGGAGACGACGGCGATGGCGATGGAGACGAGGGATATCGCTGTCTTGGCGTCCACTGATCCAAGGTAATCGATCCTATGGCTGCGTGCGCGGGCCGCGGTGACCGTCAGGATCACTTCGTCGCCGCATGCTGTGACGTGCCCGGGTTCGATAGTGCGTCGTCTCAACCTTTCGTGGGGCCGGCAGCGTCGGTTGAGTGAACGTCTACCGGAAGGACGAGGATGCGGGGAGACTCCCGGACCGGCGACGAACCCTACGTCGGCTACGTGACGGCACGCCTGCCCGCGTTACAACGCGCCGCGTTCCTGTTGTGCGGCGGGGACGCCCACCGCGCGAACGACGTGGTGCAGGCCACGATCACCCGGCTGTACCAGCACTGGAAGCGGGTGTCGCGCAGCGACAACGTCGACGCCTATGTGCACCGGATGCTGGTGCACGCGGTCGTCGACGAGCGGCGGCACTCGTGGTCGCGGGTCCAGCTGGGCGGCCGGCCGGTGGAGGTCACCGGGGATGACCCGCATGCCGGGGTGGACGAGCGGGACAGCCTGGTGGCCGCGCTGCGCCGGCTGCCGCCGCGGCAGCGGGCCGTGCTGGTCATGCGGTTCCTGCTCGACCGGCCGATCGAGGAAGTGGCCGAGACGTTGAACTGCTCCGTGGGCACGGTGAAGAGCCAGAGCTCGCGCGGGCTGGAGGCACTGCGGTCGATGCTGGCGACGATGGAGGAGCACGGGAATGGATGAGAACGAGCTCAAGGGCCTGATGCTGGCCGTCGAGGTGCCCCCGGGCGACGCCGACGTGCGGAAGGCGATGGAGACCGGGCGGCGGCGCAACCGTGGTCGGGCGCTGTTCGCCGCGGGGGCCGGGGTAGCAGTGTTCGCCGCCGTCGGCACGATCGTGGCGATCGCGCCTATGCGGGCGGGGCCGCACGACACCACCGCACCGGGCACCGTCGCCCCTGCGCAGGCGAAGAGCCGATGCGTGCCGACGCTGCTGGAGACACCCGGCGGGGCTCCCGGCACGGTCACGACCATCGACCCGGACGGCGCGCAGGTCGGCGGCCGGCTGGACGTGAACCCCCCGCAGGCGATCCTGTGGCGGGACGGCAAGGTGGTCGACCTGCCGACCGGCGCGACCGGGACGATCGCGGACGTGGTCGGCGACACGGTCGTCGGGTATGCGACGACACCGGACGACGAAAGCACCGGCTGGGTGTGGCGGGACGGGAAGGTGACCACGCTGGCGAAGGTCAAGGGCTACTCGTGGACCCGCCCGCACGCAGTCAACGCGAAGGGAGTCATCGCCGGGTGGGTTTACGGCCCGACGCCGGACGACACGGTCCCCGTCACCTGGTCGCCCGACGGCACAGTGCACAAGCTGCGGCTGCAACCGTCGAACCGGCCGGGCGAGCGCTCGGGGACTGCGCGCGACATCGCCGACGACGGCACGATCGTCGGCGAGGCCGACGGGTTTCCCATGCTGTGGTGGCCCGACGGCACCCCGGAGGGGCTCGGAACGCCGTGGGGAGACGAGAACAAGAGCGGGGTCGCGTGGGCGATCGCGGGCCGGTATGTCTATGGCAGTGGCGACGGCGTCGAGACCCGCTGGGCACTGCAGGACGGCTCGTTGTTCAGCATGGCCAGCCTGCCCGACGCCGGTGAGCTCGGAGCCCGGGCCGGCACCGCCGACGGTACTGCCTTGCTGGCCGGGGACGGTCTGGAGAAGCCGGCCGGGCGGATCGGCCTCGACAACAAGGGTCCGGTTCCCGTTGACGAGCTGCGAGGCCCCGGCGGTGAGACGACGATGGCGACAGCGATCAGCGCCGACGGCAACACCATCGGGGGCACCGTTCTCGGCGGCGGCCGCGGCCGGCCGGCGATCTGGCGGTGCCACTAGGTTCGGCCTGGGGGTATTTGACCATCGGGTACGGCACGGAGTGGATGAGCATTTGGCCCGAAGCCTGTGTCTGCCTGGACCGACCCCAGCAAAGTCGTGTGCGTGCCCGGCATCGGATTGCTGAGGGAGACGCATGCTTACGGGGCCATCGGCAGCATGCCACCAACCGAGCCGCAACCCGGTACCCGACCGTTGGACGTTGCGCACCCTCGCAAACCGGGCGTCAAGCTCCTTGTATTCATCACCATGTTGCCTGGCTGCGTAGAAGGGACGTAACGGTTGCGCAGCTATGCCGCTGCGACCGGAATCCGTCCCGTGTCGGTGATTCTGGTCAGACCGTCGCTGGTGTGGTCCTCGTGCCGGGTGGCGTAGAAGCCGGTGTATTTGTGCAGCACAACAGGCACGAGTTTCCTGTCGTTGCAGGAGACGCATTCACGAGTGAGAACGACACGCACCCTGGTGAAGAGGGGCGCTCGGCTGAGGTGCCGGGACTTGACGTACACCTTGGTGAGCGAGGCCGGCTCCGCCGGCAGCGAGAGATTCCGCTCCGTGGACTCGGTCCGTGAAAGCTCGTCGATTCCGACATGTTTCCTCGTCCGTTCGAGCGCATTCTCTATTTTGTTCGACAACGTCTTGGCGGCAGATGCGCCGAAGGACGATTTGAGGCTGACCCGGCTCTGCGTCTCCAGCTGCATTTTGCGCCCGCTGTACCGTTGCTGAACATACTTCCTGGACTCGCCCGCCTCGAGCTGGAGGTACGACTCCCAGCTTTCGGGGGCGACGTAGTAGTCGTCGAGCACGTCGGATCGGACCAGCCGGTACACCATCACAGGCCGCAGGAATCCGTACCTACGTTCGACGTGGATGACCTCACCGATGCATCCGACCTCAGCCAGCGCGGCGTGAAAGGCAACTGTCTGTCTGAGCACCTGGCCGGGCAGCTCCGAGATCCGCTGTTTCGCCACGAAGCCATTGAACAGATCGAAGCCTCGGCCCACCTCCTCCGCCGTTGCCTCCCCTGAGAGCATGATCGACCGCAGCTGAGGATTCAGCCGGCGCATCTCCTTGAGCAGGTCGGTTCCCGTCCGCCCCGGCATCCTCTGGTCCAGCACGGCTACTTCGACCGGATGCTCCGCCAGGAGGCGAAGAGCATCGTCCGGCGACGTGGTCCACAGCGTCTCCAGACCGGCACGGGCCTGGACCAAGGTCGCGCAGCTCTCCGCGAGGTCCCCGTCGTCATCGACGACCACCACCGTTGCCATGATCACTCTCTCCGAAGTGTGCGGTCGACGCCGAAGCCCGATGTCAACACGAAGCTGAACTCGGCACCGCCTCCGGGGGCATCCCGGACCTTGAGGCTGGTGCCATGACGCTCCGCGATGCGCCGGCAGATGGCCAAGCCCAATCCGGTGCCCGGCACACTTGCGTGGTCGTGCGCACGGTAGAAGGCATCGAACACCTTCTTGTGCTGCCCAGTGGGAATGCCCCTTCCCCTGTCGGCGACCATGACGTGCACCTTGCCGGCGTCCGCCTCGAGGCGGGTGGTGACGGCGATCTGCGGGACGCAGCCCGGTATCGCGTACTTCACCGCGTTTCCGATGAGGTTGTCGAGCAGTTGCCGGAGCATCGGGAGGTCGGCCATGACCGTATGTTCAATATCGATCTCGATCTGCGGCAACTGCGCGTCGTTGGTGACAGCTGCGTCCCGATGGTCGGTGGCGACGTGTTCCACCAGCGCACGAAGGTCGACATCAACAAGGTGGACGGCGGCATCGCGCGCCGCGGCATAGGCCAGCAGGTCGTCAATGAGGCCGCCCATCCGCACGACACTGGCAATCACCTTGCCGAGCGCCGGCTGAAGGACGCCCGGCTCGCCTCCGCCTGCCAGTCCGTGCCGCAGCACCTCCGCGTTGGCGGCCACACCGGCCAGCGGACCCTTCAAGTCGTGTGCCACCACGCCCGCGAAAGCCGCCAGCTCCGACTTCTGGTGCTGCAGCATCGATTCGCTGCGCCGCAGGACATCCGCCGCCATCCGGGCCCGGCTCCGCCCCGCGGCGAGGGTGAAGACGAATGCCGCGAGAAGGAACGAAATCACAGCTCCGGCCCCGAGGAGGAACCGCAGATCCGCGCCGTCATCGACGTACATCGCATCTTCGGTTGTCGCCAGGCTTATCGTCCACACTTTGTTCGCCACGGGAAACGAGGCTGTTCGCCGCCAGACCGCCGACTTGCCGTCCGTGCTGACACCTTCGACCATCCCGAGTCCGCCCGAGAAGTCGCTCAGCGTGGCGCCGACCTGGTCGTAAGTGATGGACGCCATCTGCTTGAGCAGCGCCTGCGGTACGAGCTCGAGCCATATCCAGCCCGTCAACGTCCCGCGGCCCTCCTCGAAGCGTCGCACCGGCGCAATGATGCCGATAGCCCTGCGGGCGGGTCCCGCCGTCGCATAAGACCCGGTGACGACCGTCGAGTCGGTGCTCGCGGCCTCCGCAAGGCTTTGCATCCCGCCGGGCACGCCCGCCATGTCGTCGCCGGTGGCTCCGGGACCCGACAGGCTCGTCCGGAGGACCGCGAATGCGTGCTCGGCTCTGTCAGGATGCCCCCGCAGGACAAGGTGTCGGGAGCCCCGGGAACGCCACGAGTGCTGCGCAGCCTGAACGTTCCGGTCGGCGCGGACGATGAAGGCGATCGACGACGCGGCCGGCAGAACGGCCGTTTCGAACGGCGCGGTGACGCGCACGAAAGTAGCTGCGTCGAGCTTGGAGTGGCTTCCGAACGACGCAGCGATCCACCCGGTGATCTCCTGGTAGCGCCGAACCTCGTCGTTCACCATCTGCATGAGCCTCTGAGTCGTGCCGTCCATCCTTCTCTCAGCCGCGTACCGCCGGTCATCGGCCGAGTTCATGCGCAGCGCGAAGGTAACCGCCGCACCCAGCACTGCCGTCACGGTCGCGAGGACGACAGCCGTTCGATAACCTGCGCTCACTCCGACCGCTCTCATGGCCGTTCTCCGGTTGATACGCACCGTAACGCCGACGGCCGGAGACCTGCGTCCGCGCGCCCGGAACGCCGCGATGTCACCCGATCGATCCGTCATCCCATCCGACGACGCCGTTGGCGCTCGAGAATTTTTCTACGCACTCATTTGCCGCTTCAAATGTCAGCAGTCGCCGACTGCTCGGGCGGGTTCAGCGTACGAGTCGCCTGACGATGGCCACTACCGCTAGGAGCAGGGCCGCCGCGAAGCAGAGAACGATCAAAGCCCGCAGCGCTGTCAGGGTCGCGGGAGCGGCGCTGGCCGCGACGAGATGGGGAAAAGCCGCCGTCCCGGACACCGCGATGAGGAGCGCCAGGCCGGCCACTACGAGTAGGCGTCTCTGGGGCACGCTGCGATGCTGGCCACTGATGCTCATCGATTAAGTATCGTACCCCTATCGACGTCCGTCTTCCTCTTCTGACGCCGAGCGCGGGTCCGTTGTATTGCCGTCGCCGGCCCAAGCGACACCGATGTACGGTCCATACGTGGACGGCACCAGTCCACGTGTCGACCGGGTCGACGTCCGGCAGGACGGCGGCGAGATACGCTGATCTTCGGCGTTGAGGGCGCGGTCTCACCAGGGGCCTGTCCCGTACCGGCTGATCACCAGCACCGCGACCGCCGGAGCCGCCGCGGCGAGCGTCAGGACGAGCCGCGTCGGCAGCCCCCACCAACGTCGCCGCCAGGCCGGCACCAGGCCACAGGTGGCGCCGAGAGCGAGAGCCGCGGTTACCGGCGTCAGCAGTTTCAGCGTCACCAGCAGCGGCGATCGCCCTGTCACCAGAGCCTCGTAGGAGTCGTCACCGAGCAGCAGGATCAGGACCACTGCGGTGGCCACCGTGCCGACCGCGGAGCCCCAGATCAGGCCCAGGGACGCGCTGCGCCCGTCAAGCCGGGCCCGCCGGTATCGCCCGGCGATCCTCCGGACGCCGACGCGGCCAGGAACGGCGAGGACGGTCACCGCGGCGATCGCCCAGGCGGTCAGCAGCAGTCCCAGATCGCGCTCGGGGGAGTCCAGCGGGCCGAGCCGTTCGTAGGCCTCGCTGGGTTCCTGGCCGGCGACCATGGTGAGGTGTCCCGCCCGATCGCGGTGAAACGCGATGCGGTCGGCGCCGGCCATGTCCGCAAAGAGGCCGTCGCCGATCGGGCGCCACCGGCGTGACGCCTGGGCCGGGTCGGGGGTCGGCACACCGGAGACCTTCAGGGTGCCGTCGGGGCGGGCCGTGACGGTCACGTTGTCGAACAGCGCCTGGATGCGGGTGATGTCGGCGGGGGTCCGGGTGGTGCGGTAGGTGCCGGCGTACCGGTCGGCCGGCGCCGTGACGGTGACGGCCGGTGCGGCGGTCGACGGGAGAAAGGTGTCCAGGAACGAGCTGACGAGCTGGGCGCCGGCGAGGTGGGCACCTCCGGCATCACCCAGACCGTTGTACGAGACGTACAGTGCGACGCCGCGCTCGGGCACCACAACCAGTTTGCCGTGGAAGCCCGTCGTGGTGCCGTCCTTGAGCAGGATCCGGTCGCTGCCGTGCCGGTGCTCCTCGAAGATCAGAGCCATGCCGGAGAGCCGGTCGTCCACCGCGAACCGGCGGCGCTGCAGCAGTTCGAGCATGGCGCGGCTGAGGATCGGTGCGGATGTCGCTGTGCCGAACTGGGCGGCGGCGAAGCGGGCCATGTCCGCCGCCGTCGTCACCGGTCCCGACCCGGCGGGAACGAGTGGCCCGAACCGGGCCCGGGCCACCACCTGGCGTCCGCCCCGGTAGCGGTGGCCGGTGGCCCGGCCGGTTTCCAGCCGCGGTGGCAACGGCTGGGCGAACGAGGTGCCGCTCATCGCCAGCGGCCGCAGGATGTGCCGGTCGACGTACCCGGCGAAGTCCTCGCCCGACGCCAGCTCGACCAGATGCCCGGCCAGCGCGACGCCGTAGTTGTCGTAGGCGGGTAGCAGGCCCGGCGGCCGGACGCGACGTGGCTGGTGAGCCGCCAGCCAGGCCTCGAGATCCCCGGCCGGTACCGGCTCGTCCGCCGCGATGCCCACGGTGAAGGTCTGGAACCCGGAGGTATGGGTGAGCAGATGCGCCAGCGTGACCGGGCGACCGGGGTACGTGTCGGCGACGGCGAACCGGCGCAGATAGCGGTTGACGTCGGTGTCGAGGTCCAGGGTGCCGCGTTCGACCTGTTGCAGGACGGCCACAGCGGTGAAGACCTTCGCCACCGAGCCCAGTTCCATCGCGGTGTTTCCCGGATCCACGGGCCGCGTGCTGGTCAGGTCGGTGACGCCGTAGCCGGCCGCCATCAGTGGGCGGCCGGCCGAGACCACGCTGACGGCGGCGCCAGGTATGTGCCACTTCGCCAGCTGCGCCGGTACGGTCCGGTCGATGAACGCGCGGACCGCCGTCGGGTCCAACGGCGGCGTAACCGCCGGCATCGGCCCCGCCTCGGCCGGGACGGGCAGGCACAGGGACATACCTGTCGCCAGGACAGCTGACATCGCGGTGAACGGGCCGAGGCGCATGCGGTGGTTCCTTACTCGAAGGGCGGCGGTTCGCACCGACGCTAGGTGCCCGTACCCGGTCGGCACCTCGGTCCGGAGGCCGGACCGGACCGGCCTGACCCCCGCCGCGCGGCGGGGTCATGGGCCGACTTCCGGCGGAACGACGAACGCCCGGCCGAGCCGTACGCTGCGATGCCATGGAGACGGAGCCGTGGCGGGGAGTGGGCCGGCCCGAGGCCTGGTCGGGTGCGGGTGTCGTGCTCGCACAGGTTCTGTGGTGGCCGCTGGGGCCGTCGTGGCTCGGCGAGACCGTCGACGCCGCGGCGCTGTGGCCGGTGACCCTGCTCGGCTTCCTCGCCGCGGCGGCCGTGGTGGTGTGCCGAGCTGTGCCGGTGGTTGCGCTCGCGGCGGCGGTGACCAGCACAGTGGCGGGAATCGCGCTGCTGGGGGACGGCGGCGTGCGGCCCGCCGACGCGGTCGCCGGGCCGCTGGCCGTCGTCGTGACTCTGTTCGCCCTGACCGCGCGGGTGTCACGAACGGCGTCCGCGGTCGCGGCCTGTGTGGTTCCGGTGATCTTCACCGTGCTGATGGCCGGGCGCGGAGCGCCACCACGCACCGCCCTCGGTATCGGCCTGTTCCTCGGGGCGGCGTGTGCGCTGGTCTGGGCGGTCGGGCTCGGCCACCGGTCCCGGCGGGCGCGGCGACGTGCCGAGCGGACGTACCAGCGTTCCGTAACCGCCGTACCGGAGTGGATGGCGGCGGCCGAACGGCGCCGGCTCGCAGCTGAGCTGCACGACGTGGCGGCGCACCGGTTGACCGGCATCGCGGTGGCGGCGGCCGCGGGGCTACGGCTGGGCGAGCCGCTGCGCCGCGCGGAGGCGGCAGCGTACGCAGCGGAGGCGGGCCGGCAAGCCGTCGACGAACTTGACCAGCTGGTGTCACTGGAGCAGCCCGGGCCGGATGCCGAGGAGCGGATCGAGGAACTGGTCGCCGCGTCCGGGGCCGGCGACTTCGTGCGTACCGGTCCGCGGCTGCACCGGGAAGCCGAGGCCTTCGCCTACGCCGTCGTGCGCGAAGCTCTCACCAACATCAGCCGTTACGCGTCGACAGCGGCGGTGCGCGTCCGCGTCGCCGCCGACCGGGACCGCCTGCGGATCGTGGTCGTCGACAGCGGTGGCGCAGCCTCCGTGGAAGGGCTGGGGGGCGGGAACGGACTCGCCGGGCTGGCCGCGAGAGCCAGGACCATGGGCGGGACGGTGACGGCGGCCCCTTACCGCACAGGATGGCGAGTACGAGCCGATGTGCCGCTGCCGCTGCCGGCGTCGGACGCAGCGCTCGCGGGTCCTCGCCGCGGGCGAACTGTCGTCCGTGACCGGGCGTTGGTCGTGCTGGCCGCCGGCACCTCGCTGAGCGTCGTCCTGCTGCCGGCCGCGGACGACACCGACCTCCTGGCGCAGCCGGGCCCGGCGGCCTTTCTGCTGCTCGCGCTCCTCGCTCACGCGTCGACGGTGGCGTGGCGCAGGACCCGGCCGGCCCGGGCGACGACGGTGGCGATCGCTGTGCTGAGTGTCTGGATCACCATCTCGGCAGCATGGCGCGGGCCGGAGAGTACGTCGCTGTTCCTCGGCTCCTGGTGGATCGAGCTCGTGCTGGTGTACTCGGTCGCGGCGTACGGAGCGGGCGGGTGGCGCAGCTGGTGGGCGCCGGCAGCGCTGGCGACACTCGGCGGGACCGCCCTGGCGGCGGCTCCGGGTATCGAGGGCAGTCGGCCGGCCGCCGCCGCGGTTCTGGCCGGCGTGGTGCTGGCACCGGCGACAGCGGTGTGGGGAGCCGGACTGCTCGTCCGGGCCCGGCGCCGGCGCCGGGCCGATTCGGCCGCCCGAAGCCTGATGAGGGAACGCGATCGTGCCGACGACGCCACTCGCCAGGCTCGCCGGCAACTGGCCGAGCGGCTGCGCGGCGATGCCCGTCGACGGGCCCGGGAAGTCGTGACCGCTGCCGACGCGACCGATCTCAGCGGCGTCGTCACCGCCGCGAGGGCAGCCCTCACCGCACTGCGGGAGGTGGTCCAGGCCCCGCCGCCGGACGACCGGGAACCGCCGCCGGGGCTCGCCGGGCTGCACGCGCTGGCCGCACGCCATCGCGCCGCGTGCACCGTGACCGGCTCTCCGCACGCCCCTTCGGCCGCGGCGGAAGTCGTCGCGTACCGCACTGCGGCCATGCTGCTGGGTGACGGTGCCCAGCTGCTTCTGGAGCTGGGTACCGACGGCGTCGACCTGACGGTGCGGCGGGGACGGTCGCTCGATCCGCCGGCCGTGCGGCGGCTGCGGCGGCTGGTGACCGACGCGGACGGCAACCTCGCCGGCGACCCGGGCCGCGGTAGCGTCCGGGTATGGCTCCCGAACGCGCCGCAGTGATCCGGACCGTGGTCGCCGATGACCAGTCGGTGGTGCGCGCCGGTATCGCCGCGATCCTCGAGGCCGAACCGGACATCACCGTCGTCGGTCAGGCCGCCGACGGCCAAGCGGCGCTGCGCCTGGTGCACGAGACGAGCCCTGACGTGGCGGTGTTGGACATCCGGATGCCCGGTCTGGACGGTGTCGCGGTGGCCGCGGCAGTGCACGCCGGGCGGCCGGCGACCCGGATCATCATGCTCACCACCTTCGGCCTGGACGAGTACGTCTACACCGCGCTCCGTGCCGGCGCCTGCGGATTCCTGCTCAAGGACACCGAACCCGAACAACTGGTGACCGCGGTGCGGACCGCGGTCACCGGCGGCGCCCTGCTCGACGCCGCGCTCACCCGCCGCCTCGTCGACCGATTCACCCCAGCACCCGACCCCGCCGACACGGCCCGGCTCAGTGGCCTGACCGCCCGCGAGAGTCAGGTCCTCACCCTGGTGGCCCGAGGACTGTCGAACGCCGAGATCGCCGCGGAGCTGCGGATCAGCGCGGCGACGGTGAAGGACCACGTCGCCGCGGTGCTGGCCAAACTGCGGGTCCGCGACCGCGTGCAGGCGACCATCGCCGCGTACGAGGGAGGGCTGGTCCGCCCCGGGACCGGCTGATCGCCCCGGCGCCGTACGGCGGGGGTGTCATCCCCGGACAGGCGGATGTTCCGATACCGCAAGTCCCGTCGCGCGGGCGCTGCCCGGCGCCCGGCCCGCTGTGACGCTGACGTCATGACCCACCCCTTGCGCCGTCTCGGCGCCGTCCTGCTGTTGATCATCGGACCCGTCGTGGCCGGCGTCGCCGGTGTGGCGGCGTTCTTCCTCACGGCATTTCTGACGCCCGACCCGCGGCTGCTCTGCGCCGGCGGGCTGGCGACCACCGCGTTGGTGACCTACGCCTTCGCCGGACCCGGCTGGGCGCTGGCCCGCCGCACGCACCGCCACCGGTACGCGGCCGGCTTCACCGTGCTCACCGCGGTCGCGGTCGGCACGCTGTTCTCGCTGACAGTCCTGGTGCCCGGCCCGCGACCGGCCGCCGGAACCCCGCCGTACCCGATCAGCTACTGGCAGCTGACGACCGGCTCCCGCATCGCCTACGTGCACCGGCCGGCGGCGGGTCCGGCGAAGCCGTATCCCGTCGTGTTCCTGCACGGTGGGCCGGGAACGCCCGGTGAAGGCCTGCCCGCGGTCGCTGCGGACCTGGCCGCGGACGGCTTCGACGTCTACGCCTACGACCAGCTCGGCGCCGGCCGCTCCACCCGGCTGCGTGACGTCACCGGGTACACCGTCGCCCGCCAGGTGGCCGACCTGGAAGCCATCCGCGCGCAGCTCGGCACCGACCGGTTGATCCTGGTGGGCCGATCCTGGGGCGCCTCGCTCGCAGCCCAGTATCTGGCGGCGCACCCGGACCGCGTGCACAAGGCGGTGTTCACCAGCCCTGGCCCGATCTGGCCGGCGGCCTGGCCCGGCGGCGGCACCGGGGACATCTGGGCGCACGCGTCGCCGGAGCAGCTTCGTCAACGCGACGAGGTGTTCAGCAGCCCGCGCGTGATCGCTCAGAGTGTCCTGCAGAGCATCGATCCCAACGCCGCGCACCGTCTGGTCGGCGACGACGAGGCCGACGAGCTCATGCACCGGTTCGCCGTCATCGGCAAGGACGCGGGCACCTGCCCCGGAGTAGCACCCGGCCCGGTGCACGGCAATCACCAGGGGTTCTACGTCAATCAGCTGACCGTCGCCGACTTCGCCGCCATTCCCGATCCGCGGCCCGCGCTGCGCCGAGCGGGGGCACCGGCCCTGATCATGCGGGGGAGCTGCGACTTCGTGCCTGCGCCGATCGCCCGGGAGTACCGAGATCTGCTGCCTGATGCTGAGCTCGTCACGGTCGCGGCCGCCGGGCATGCCCTGGTCTCCGAGCAACCGCAGGTCTACAGCCGAACCTTGCTGGCCTTCCTCGACGGACGGCCTCGTCCGGGCAAGCCGGTAGCCTGAGCTCCGGCCCAGCCGTCTCGGACACTCTTTCATCGTCCGTCGCGGCGCACTGTCAAGTCCGCAGGACGACGGCCGATGTCCGTTACCAGAGGGCCAGGTCGGAGCTTGGTGCCGAAAGCGGAGTTGCGTGCGGCGAGCAGCACGGTGGCGTCGTCCGGTAGCCGCATCCCCGGTCTTCCGGTCTGGCGTGGTGTGACTCGCCGTACTACTGCCAGGGCTCGCCGGGCCAGCCGGCCGAGGACCAGCTACGACCGCTCCAGGACCGGCCGAGCCAGGTGTCGGACGACCAGCTGCGCCCGGTCCACACCGCGCTGGACCAGCTTCTCCCGGTCCAGCTTGCGCCGGACCAGGATCGCCCGTTCCAGGTCACCGGGGCCCAGGTCTGCTGGCCGACCACGGCGGTGCCCCAGGCGGTGCCGGTCCAGGCGGAACCGTTCCAGGTGCCGCCGGTCCAGCTGCGCTGGGACTTGGACGCGGCAGTCCATGTCGTCGCGACCCACGGCTTGCCGAAGATGTCCGCTTCCCCGGCCAGCGCGGCGCCGGTGACGGAGTCGTAGATGTGCGCCGAGCCGCGTGCGGCTTCGAGCTTGCCCAGGCCGGTGGCGGCGGTGGTGGTCTGCTGGTAGGCCGGTGTCTTCGTGGCTGCGGCTTTGACGACGTCGATCTGGCCGGCGCCGGCGGCGTACGGGTCACCGTTCTTGATCGGCGCGGCGGTGGACATCAGCAGCTTCTTGACCTGATCGGGCGTCAAGGCGGGGCGCTGCTGCAGCAGCAGCGCCACGGCGCCGGAGACGACCGCGGCGGCCTGCGAGGTGCCGCTGCCGCGGAACAGCCGCTGTTCCGGATCCAGCGTGGCCGAGATCCGGGCGCTGGGGTAGGTGCGGTCGATGTAGGAGCCGGGAGCCCGCAGCGACACGAGCGATCGGCCGGCAGCGAGGACGTCGGGGTGCCGTGCGGCGTTGCCGCGGTTGGTGAACGCGGCGACCGTGTCGTCGCCGCGGGCCTCCGTACCCATCGGGTCGGCGGCGCCCACCGCGATCACCTTCGGGTTGGCGGCCGGCATGGTCAGGTTGCCGGCGGCGAAGCCGTCGTTGCCGGCCGCGACCACCGTCACGATGCCCTTGTTCCAGGCCTGCTCGACGGCGAACGACAGCGGGTCCAGCGCGGCCGGCTGCACCGAGTCGGTCCCGAAGGACAGGTTGAGGACGCGGATGTTGAGCCCGGGGTCGCCGCGGTGCGCCACCACCCAGTCGATGGCGGCGATGACCTGCGAGACGTCGGTGGCGCCGTCGGCCGTGGCGACCTTCAAGCTGATGATCTTCGCACCGGGTGCCATGCCGTGCAGTCCGCTGCTGGTGGGATCGCTGCCGGCGATGATGCCGGCCATGTGGGTGCCGTGGCCGTAGGTGTCGAGGTTGCGCAGGTTGTCGCTCTGCGACTCGAACGACAGGTCGGGGCCGTAGACGACCTGGCCCACGTTGTAGAGCCCCTTCACCGGCGCGACTCCGGAGTCGATCAGAGCGACACCGACGCCGGCGCCGGTGAGGACCGATCCGGTCGCCGCGATGCCGTCATCAGGGTTGGCCTTGTCGGCCTTGTCGCCTCCCGCGGCCTTGATGACGGGAGCCAGCATGGTGATGCCGACCTGGTCGGCCCAGCTGTTCATGCCCTTCATCCGTACGGCGGCGTCGCGGCTGACCCGTACACCGGGGAGGGCGCTCAGCCGGCCCACCGCGGCGGCCGGCACGGTGGCCGAGAAGCCCTGGATCAGAGCCAGATCCTGTCGCACTGTGCCGCCGCTGCGCCGCACCACCGTGCTGGCGGCCGTCATCGATGCGCGCGAGTCGGCGCGCACCACCACCGGCACGACTGACTCATCGGTCACCTCGACGGCCGTGGCTGCTGCGCGGCTCGCTGCGGCCGGGGTCGCTGTGGCGACAGTGGCGCCGAGCGTGAGCAGCGCTGCCAGCCCGGTGGCTGCGGTTCTGCCTTTGGTTCTCGCCCGCATCGGTCACTCCTTCAGTTGACGCCGGTGCGCGGCCGGGGGAGGGGCCGTCATCTCGTCGTCAGGTTTGCAGCCACTCGATCGACGGCGACGGCGAGAACTTGACCTTTTCGGCCGCAATATTTCGCCGGCACAGAACGCAACGTTTCCGTCGTGCGGCGGTCCCTGCCCGTACCGCGCAGCTCTCCCCTCGTTGACCCGAGATCGCCGGCGCGTGTCAGCATAGGGCCGCGAACCGCGACCGAAGTTGTCTGCAAGCCTCGGCCGCCTGGCCGAAAGGCAAGGGCATGGACCTTCCCACCGGGCAACGGCTCCCGACGTCCGCCGACTGGTTCACCACCGCGGACGGTTTGGGCGACGAACTTGTCCCCGTGCTGGCGGACTGGTGTGCCGTACACGTGCGGGCCTCCGTCGTCGAGGCCCTGCGCGCCGGCGCGGCTGTTCCCTTGGCCGAGCTCGGCCTGGCCCAGCCGGTCGACGGCGAGCTGCTGGAAATGGTCACGCTGCGTCACCGCGACGCCGAGCGTGAGCCGATCATCCGGCAGTGGGCCGCCGAGAGACCGGTACGCACCGGCGACGTCTACGGCGCGGGACGGGTCACCGCCACCGGGAAGACCCGCTACATGCCTCACGTCGCACCGACGATGGTGCATGCCGCGGTCACCGATCCGCAGCAAGTGGCCCAGTTCCGCCGCCTGGGCATCACCAGTTCCATCGTCGTGCCCCTGTACACCTCGACCGGCGCGGTGCTGGGCGCCATGACACTGCTGCGTGAGCTCGACACCCGCGAGCCGTTCACCCCGCAAGATGTGCTGGCCGCCGAGCAGTTCGCCCGATCGGCCGCCGAGGCACTCGACGCCTCCCGCATAGCGACGGTCACCGCTGCACCTCCGGCGCCGGAGACCGGCGATCAGCGGTGCGCCACCTGGCGACCGCCGCACCCCCGGGCCGCCACCATCAGTACCGAAGGGCGCAACTGGGCTCGGCGCATGCTGCCGGAGATCCTGACGGATCAACCCCGCCGCGACCTGTACGACGACGTGGACCTGGTCTTCACGGAGCTGCTCAGCAACGCCGTCCGGCACGGCGGAGGGCTGTGCGAGGCGCAATTGTCCAACACCGGTGACCATCTGCGCCTGATCGCCGCCGACAACGATCCGCGCGGGCCCGCGATCCGGGCACCCCGCGTCGACCGGCCCAACGGGCGCGGCATGCGTCTGATCGAGGCGATAGCCGACCGATGGGGCGTCCAACGGCAGCACACCGAGATCGGGAAGCGCGTGTGGGCCGATCTGCGCCTCACCGTGTAGGCCTGGTCATCGCGGTCCGTCACGCCTGAGACGATGGCCGGTCGGTGCCGTCAACCGCCTGCCAGCAGCGCCCGCATGGCGTCGATCTCCGCGGACTGTTCGTTGATGACGTGCTTGGCCAGGCCGTGGACGTAGACGTTGCCGGCGGGGCCGTCGAGCAGGGACCGGGACATGGTGATCGCGCCTTCGTGGTGCTCGATCATCAGGCGCAGGAACAGGGCCGGGGCCTCCTGGGTGCCGGCCCGGTCGAGCCCGGCCAGCTGCGCCTCGGTCAGCATGCCGTGCCCCGGGCCCGGGCTCGGCGGCGGTGATCCCCACGCGGTCAGCCAGGCGTTCGTCTCGTCGATCTCACGTTGCTGATCGTGGGCCACGAAGTCGGCTATCCGGCGGATCCGCTCCGGGACCTGCGCCTTGGCGATGAGCGTGTGGCTCATCCGTACCGCTTGCTCGTGATGGTCCACCATCATCTGCGCGTAGTGCACGTCGGCGCCGGAAGGCGCCACGACGGATGCCGAGACCGGCTGCCGGGGGACCGGCTTGTCCGCGCGGCCGGTCAGAACGGACACGGTCAGGCCGGTGAGGGCCAGGACCAGCACGACGGCGAGGCGGCGAAGAGCCACGAGAACTTCCTCCGGTACGAGGGTGAGCCGGCCCGGTCATCGCGACCCGGGCCGGCTTCAGGTCAGTCCGTCGGAGCGGACGGTTCCGTGGAGGGTTCCTCCGGGGCCGGATTGCCGTTGACGTTCTCGCGGCCGTCCGGGGCGATCGGGTTGATCGCGGTGAAGTCGCGGGGGAGCAGGTCGAAACCCTGCCAGTGCATCGGCATCGGACTCTGGTCCTCGTCGCGGGGGACGTGGTGGAAGCCCACCCGGACCCACATCACCGGGTCGGCCAGCTTCTGCTTGTCGGCGGCGAAGTCGATGATCGTCTTCTTGTCCAGCGGGCACTCCGGGTCCGCGGCATTGCTGCTGGCCCACTTCTCGCACAGGTCGGCCTGGGTGAAGGTCACGTCGGGCTGCGTCTCGGGGTGGCCCTCGTACGGGTCGTCGGCGCCCAGGCCCAGCTCGTACGAGCGCTGGTGGCCGTCGGCGTTGAGGCTCTTCTTGCTGGCCAGGCGCCACCACCGGCGGTCCGTCTTGGTGAAGCTGCCCTCCTTGGCGATCGTCTTCTTCGTGGTGGTCAGTTTGGCGGCCATGGTGCCCTGCCCGTCGAGCTTCGTGTCGTACTGCTCGACGGTCTCACCGCCCTGGCCGCCGATGTTGAAGTCGACCCGCCAGAACGCGCTGTGGTAGTGCATGGACGCGTAGTCGCGGGCCTGCTTGCCGATCGGCCAGCCGCGATCAGCCTCGGAGTACTCGCCCGGGGCCAGATCGCCGGTCGCACCGAGGCGGGCCGAGATCTGCCCGGTGTCACCGAGGCGGTACTCGGAGACGTACTCGTACCATCCGACCTTGCTGATGGTCCGCAGGACCAGGTCGTGGCCCTGCTGGGAGTAGACGGTCTCCTTCTCCTCCCCGGTCTCCTCGTTGTAGTCGTAGTCGTGCAGGCGGTTCGCCAGGCCGGCCGGCTCGGCGCTGACACAGAGCAGCTCGCGCTGCTGCGGGACCTCACCGCCGTCCGATCCGGTACGCGCGGAGCCGCCCTTGCAGTCGTCCCCGGTCAGCGTCTCCATGTCGTAGCCGCCGAAGCCGTACGAGGTGAGGTCGTTGTACTCGGTCTCACCGGTGTCGTACGGGACGTTGAGCTGGGCGAGCCGGATCGAGTTGAGCACCTGCACCGGCTCGGGCTGACGCTTGGTGGAGAGGAAGACGTTGGTCAGGACCAGTCCCGCCCGGTCGTTGATGCGCCAGCAGAGCTGCCAGGTGGTGCCGTTGGGCAGCGTCTCCTTGACCATGGCCGCCGCGCCGCAGGGTGACGGCTCGGGCGCCGCGAGCGCCGGGGCCGGTGCGGCCAGACCCAGGGCGGCTACGGCCAGCATCACGGCGGCGCCGGCAGGCTTTCGGTACGTCATGCGGCCGGGATCCCCGTTCACGTGAGGCGGGCGACCGTGCGCCCGGACAGGTCGATGATCAGGTCGTTCACGCTGATGAAGTGACCGTCGGCGGTCTGCACGATGAGCTGCACGCACCGCTTGGCCCCGCACTGAGGCGCGCCCTTGTCGGCCGGCCTGGCGGTGTAGATGTGAGCTGTGACGGTGAGCCCCTCCTTGCCGGCGAGGTCCTTGCCCGTGGCGTCGTGGTAGGCCTTCTTGAAATCGGCGCCCAGCGGGTCGGCGACCAGCAGGTCGAAGGCCACGGAAGCCTCCCGCGGCGAGGCCGGCGGCTGCATCCCCTTGGCGGAGTAGGACTTGACGAGCTTGCCTGTCGCCACGTCGACGACCTGCTTGATCAGCTTGTCGGTGCGGTAGTCGTAGTAGTACAACTCGGCCTGCCGGCCGGTGCCCTCGTCGAGGTCGGCCATCAGGTACTCCGGCCCGGCCGCTCCGGCCGCGTCACGGGCATCCGAGGCGAGCTGCGGGGTGACGGCGGCGGCGCGGGCCTTGCTGACCTCGGCGCTGGTCAGCGCATCGTCTCCGGTCCCGGCGGCCGGCTCGGGCCCGGCCTTCGGGTCGGACACCCGGGGCAGCGTCAGCGGCGGACTTGACGGGGACGGTGTGCCCGGCGACGCGTACGCCTGCCACGAGGCCACCCCGAAGGCGGTCACCGCGGTGACGGTCGCGATGCCGAGACCCCACCCCCACTGTCTCAATGAACGCACTATCGATTTCCTCCCTGTCCGGCGGTCGGACGTGGACCTTGCCGACAAGGCGGTGAAATCGGCGTAAATTGATATCCTTCTAGCATCGGTGCCCGCGAAGACCGGCCGATTCCGCCGCCCGTATCGAGGTGACGGGCTTATCCGGCGGTCGGCCGAAGGTCGCAGAGGACGTCGTCGAACCGGACTCGAGGCGGATGCCCGGGTCGCAGCGATGCGACACGCTGATCCGCATGGTCCTTGAGCGCGTCGGCCCGCCGGCGGACACCGTGCTGGCACGGCCGTCCGGCGGGCATCCGATTGATACTCCGTCAGATGAGCCGGGGCGGTCATGGTCGCGTCGGCCGCCGTCTTCACGGGCAGCGGTGGCCCGGTTCGTCCAGTTCGTCGGCGCCGCGGACGCTGTGCTCTCGGTGTTGCCCGCCCGGCACCACCTGCCGTTGCTGGCCGACCTGGTGCCCACCGCGGGCATCCTCACCGCCCGTGCGGCCGCCGGAGTCGTCGGTGTCCTGCTGGTGTATCTCGGCGCCGGTCTGCGACGCGGGAAACGGCGGGCCTGGCAGCTCGCCGTGGGACTGTCCGTCATCAGTGCGTTCCTGCACCTGCTGAAGGGGTTCGCCGGAGCGGCCGCGATCGGAATCGCACTCTGTGCCGTGCTGATCTGGAAGCGGGACCACTTCACCGCGCTCGGCGACCTCCGCAACCGGTGGCGTGCGGTGCGTGCGGGCGCACTGTTTCTCGGCGCCGGGTTTCTGCTCGGCTTCGCCGAGATCGCGGTACGGGCGAACCGGCTCGAGGGGCACCCGGGTGTGGTGGCCTGGGCCGAACACGCGGCGCTCGGTCTGATCGGCGTCACCGGACCTGTGCACTTCCATCACCCGATGGGTGCGGCGGCCGTCAGTATCACCACCGGTGCCTTCGGCATGGTGGCCTTCGCCGCCGCGGCCGTTCTGCTGCTCCGCCCAGGCACTCGCCGGCAGCGGCCGGAGCCCGAGGACGAGGCCCGGCTGAGGAACCTCCTCGACCGGTACGGCAGCGGTGACTCGCTGAGCTACTTCGCGCTGCGGACGGACAAGCTGCTCATCTGGGCGCCCTCCGGCAAGGCCGCCGTGGCCTACCGGGTGGTGAACGGCGTCAGCCTCGCCGCCGGCGATCCGCTCGGTCCGCCGTCGGCCTGGCCCGAGGCGATCGCCGCCTGGCTGGACGACTGCACCCGGCAGGGCTGGACCCCGGCCGTGCTGGCCTGCGGCACCCCCGGCGGTACGGCGTACCGGCGGGCCGGACTGGACGTCATCGAGCTGGGTGACGAGGCGATCGTGGACGTGCCCGGCTTCTCCCTGCAGGGCCGTTCCATGCGCGGCGTCCGTCAAGCCGTCGGCCGGATGCGGCGCGCCGGCTACACCTGCGAAGTGATCCGCCGCCGCGACCTCAGCCCCGAGGTGCTCGCCGAGGCCGTGCACTGTGCGAACGCCTTGCGCGACGGCAAGGTGGAACGCGGCTTCTCGATGGCGTTGTCCCGGCTCGGTCAAGCCGCCGACGCCGACTGCCTCTACGTGCTGTGCCGTGATGCTGAGGGCCGGCTCCGTGGCCTGCTCCATTTCGTGCCCTGGGGTCGCGACGGTCTGTCCCTGGATCTCATGCGCGGCGACCGAAGCGCGGGTAACGGGCTCACCGAGCTCATGATCGTCTCCGCTGTCGAGGCGGCGGCGACGCTGGGGATCAGCCGGGTCTCGCTCAACTTCGCCGTCCTGCGCTCGGTGTTCGCCCGGGCCGAGCAACTCGGTGCCGGGCCGGTTGTCCGGCTGTGGTCGCGAGTGCTGAGCCGGGTCTCGCGTTTCTGGCAGATCGAGTCGCTGTACCGCGCCAACGCCAAGTACCAGCCGAGCTGGCAGCCTCGCTTCCTGTGCTTCCCGTCGGCGCGGGACCTGCCCCGGATCGCGTTCGCCGTGCTGGGCGCCGAGTCGTTCCTGCCGCAGCGGGCGCATTCGCAGTGACACTGACCGGCATGCCCGTGGTCCTGATCGCCGCCGCGAGCGTGGTGCTGGCGGCGGTCGCGACGGTGCGGTTGTGGTCGCGCGCCGGACGGTGGCGGCTTGCGGCACGCCTGGGCACGCTGGTGACGCTCGAGCTGACCAGCGTGGTCGCCATCGCGCTCGTGGCCAACCGGGTCGAGGGTTTCTACCCCTCGTGGCGCGCGCTCGGTGGGGACACCGGCGCCACAGCGGTGCCGGCCGCACGACCCGCGGGTCGTCTCGACAGCGCGGTGCATCAAGCGCGGTCCGAAGTGACCTGGACGTCGTCTGCCGCAACCTCGTGGCGCCCCGCGGTACCACCAGTCCTGATCCTGCCGCCCGGATATCACCGGGTCACCGATCGCGCCTTCCCGGTCGTTCTCCTGCTGGTCGCCGGTGACCAGCCGGCCGTCGTGCGCTCGCTGGCCGGGCGAACGCCGGACGCGGTCACCGTGATCGTGTCACCGACCCACGCCACGACCAGCGCGGCGATGGCCACAGTCGCTGATCAGCTGGATGTCGACGCCCGGGTCACCGGACGCGGCTGGGCCGTCGTGGCGGATCCGGCATACCTGCGGGTGGCCCAGCAGCTGCACGACCGAGCGCCCGACCGCTTCGCCACGGTGGTGGCCGTGCATCGGACGCGGCGCCAGGCGGCGGTGGACACGGCTGTCAGCGGGCTCGCGGCACCGCTGGCCCCGCCGATGCGGCTTCCATCGTGACCATCGATGGACACCTGACCATCGCCGCCGGCGTGATCGCGGTGCTGGCCGCCACCACCTTGCTGGCCGGCACCTGGGATCGCCGTCGCGTCCCCGGTCGCGCCCTCGCGGTCTCCTTGGTGGTGCTCACCCTGACTGCCACAGCGGCGCTGCAACTCAACCGGTTGACTGAGACGTATCCGACCTGGGCCTCGCTGACGGGCCAACCGGCCGAAGGCGTCCCGCTGCCGTTGACCGCCTCCGAACCCGTTCGCGCGGGCGACGCGACCGAACCGGGCCACCCGGCGCCGGGCCGCAGCAGCCTGCTCAATGTCACGGTGCCCGGTGCTGCCAGCGGACTGCGGCTGTCCATGTACATCTATCTGCCGGCGGCCTACTCGACCCCGGAGGGACTGCACCGGCAGTTCCCCGTCATCGAGGCATTGCACGGCTATCCGGGATCGCCCAGCAGCTGGGTCCGGCGTCTCGACGTCGTGCACCACCTCGACACCGAGATGGCCGCCGGGCGGATGGCGCCCACTGTCGTCCTGCTGCCTTATCAGACACCGGATCGGCTGCTCGACACCGAGTGCACGGACCTGGCCGGTGGGCCCCGTACCGAAACGTTCCTGACCCGGGATGTCCCCGGCTATGCCCGTACGCATCTGCGGGTCCGCACGGACCGCGCCGGTTGGGGCCTGATCGGCTACTCGGCCGGCGGCTTCTGCGCCCTGAACCTGGGCCTCCGGCACCCCGACGGCTACGCCGCCGCGGCCAGCCTCTCGGGCTACCCCGATCCGGGTATCACCATCGGTGACGGCACCGAGAAAACCACGAACAACGTGGCCTGGCGGCTCACGCACCTCCCGCCGCCGGCGATATCCCTGTACGTGGCGTGGGCAGCCGACGACACCGACGCGGCGGCGGGCTCGCGCGAGGTCGTACGGCTGGCCCGTGCCCCACTGATCACCACGACGGCGGTGCTGCCCACCGGCGGCCACAGCCACGCCGTCTGGCGGCAGATGGAATCGCCCGCCTTCGACTGGCTGTCCGCCCACCTGGCCCGCGCCCGGCCTGTCGCCGACCCATGATCCAGCCGCCGCCACGCCGCGGCAAAGCATCGTCAAGAGCTGATTCCCTCCACCGGGCGACCGTCCTCGAGATAGCGCACCCGTTTGGTTTTCCAGGCGGCGCGCACCCGACGTCGGACCGGTCCGCTGAGCAAGGGCAGCGCCGTGTCGATCGGCAGGATCCGGCTCTCGGCGATCTCGATCGGCTGGATGACCACGGTGTCCAGCACGGCATCGTCGAGGACGCCGCAGTCGAAGAGGAAACGCATGCCACCCGGACGGTCGGGCCGTGGGCGCAGGAAGTCCACGCACACGAGCCGCCCCGTGGTGACGTCGAGGCCGCACTCCTCCTTGGTCTCGCGGCGACACGCATCCCAGGGTGATTCGCCGAGCTCGACGATCCCACCCGGAATCGTCCAACCGCCCTTGTAGGTCGGCTTCAGGATGAGCAACCGGCCCTTGCGGCCACGAACCAGGGCTCCGGCGGAAGCCGGGATGGTCGGGGGAACGAACGTCAGCTCGGGTAGCTCACCAGCGGTGACGTCGCTCATGCCCTGCTCGACGGCTGCACTGGTTCACCGGACGTCGACATAGAAGACCTCGATCGCGTTGTTGCCGTAGCCGAGGCGGTTCCACGGTGGCACGTCAGGTTGCACGTTGCCGGCGGCGTCGGTTGCGCGGGCTCGGAGGCTGTGCCGCCCGGGAGTGGCCTGCCAGTCGAAGGACCAGTCCTGCCATTGGCTGGGATTCCGGGCCGGCTCGACGGTGGCCGGCGCCCAGCCGCTGTCGCCGGTGAAGCTCAGCCCGACCTCGGTGATCGCGCCCGCGCCGGACCAGGCCTTGCCGCGGATCGTGTACGTGCCGGCGGGGATGGTGGTTCCCGGCGCCGGGTCGGTGATCCGGGCCCGCACCCGCATGTGCGTGACCGGCTCGAACGGCCGGTCCGCCCACTGGTAGATGTAGTGGCCGGTCTGGAACTCGCCCACGAACGGCTCGGTGAGCACGTCGAGCCGGGCCAGCCACTTCACCGACGCGACCGCGTACCAGTGCGGCACCACCAGACGGAACGGCGCGCCGTGGTCGGGCCGCAGCGGTTCGCCGTTCATCTCGTAGGCGATGAGGATCTCGGCGGCCGGGTCCGTCGCGTGCGTCAGCGGCAGGGAGCGGACGAAGGTCAGGTCGTCGACGTCGTCAAGGACCGAGCTGAGGTGGTACTTGCCGTGGTCGGCCCCGGCGCAGCGCAGCTCGACGCCGTCCGCGCCGGGGCGTGCCCGGGCCAGGACGTCGGCGAGGCGGGCGCCCTTCCAGCGGGCCGTCGACACCGCGTAGCCGCCCCACGGTTCACCGGTCGGCAATGGCCTGGTGTCGAGGCGGCCGTTGCCGGCGCACTCCAGAGTGACGGCGTGCTCCACGGCCGGCAGCGCCCGCAGGTCGTCGAGGGTGAGCGCGAGTTCCGTGCCGACCGCGCCGCCCACATGCAGGGTTCCGTCGTGCTCCGGCAGTGCGAAGTTGCTGCGTACGTAATGCTCATCGGTCGAGGTGATGTGATCGCGGAGGGCGGCGTGCGGCGCCTCGGCGTTGAACGGCTCTTCTTTGATCATGACCAGGGCGGCCCGGTTCGCGGCGATCGCGTCGGCGGTGGTGAGGGACATGGCAAGCGCTCCTCGATGGATCAGTAGTCGGGATCTTGGAAGTGCGGGTCCCGGTCGTCGTTGAAGGCGCCGATTCCCTCGACCCGGTCCGGGTGCACCGCGGAGCGCCAGTGGGCCTCCATCATGATCGAGATCGCCTGCTCGATGGGCTGGCCCGCACCCATCTGGACCGCCCGCTTGACCGCCTGCACGGCCGTCGGCGAGTTGCCGGCGATCTTCGCGGCGACACGATGGGCCGCCGGCATCAGCTCGTCCACGGCATGGAGCTCGTTGACCATGCCCAACCGGTATGCCTCCTGGGCGGTGATCGGGTCACCGGTCATCAGCATCTGCAGAGCCTTGCCGGGCGGAAGGACCCGGGGCAGCAGAGCCGGTGAGCCGCCGCCGGCCGCGAGCCCGATCATCGCTTCGGGCTGACCGAAGGTGGCGTTGTCCGAGGCGATGATGAAGTCGGTGCTCTGCGCGATCTCGGAACCACCGCCGTAGGCGATCCCGTTGACCGCGGCGAAGATCGGTTTACGGAGCTGACGCAGGGTGTAGAGCGTGCGGTCGAAGTCCTGCCGCTGGCGCAACCACTGCTGCTTGGTCATGCTCTTGCGCTGGCGCAGGTCGCTGCCGACCGAGAAGGCGCGGGTACCGGCGCCGGTGAGGATCGCGACGCGGACCGCCGGCTCCACCGCGATGGTCTGGAGGACCTCGGTGAGCCGGGCGCCCAGCTCAGTGGTGATCGCATTGTCGGCCTGCGGCCGGTTCAGGGTGATGACCGCGACGGCGCCGCCGGACGTGTAGTCCAGCAGCACCGAGTCGGCGGGGTCCGCGTCGTCGGGTGCGGGTGGCGCGAAGTCCAGGAGTTTCCAGCGGTCCGTGCCGGTGGTGTGAGTCATCGGCTCTCCTCGGTGAGGTCGGCCAGCCAGCGCAGGCCGCGGAGGCCGGGAGCGAAGCAGTACTCGCCGCCGCGGGTGACCACGAACGGCGGAACGTCGTTCAGGCGGCGCCGGATCGGCCGCTGCGGAACGGTGAAGGTTCCCGTCCTGTGCCGGGGGCCCGCGAGCGGGTCGCTCTCCGGCGGGGCGCCGATGAAGATGCCGTCGTTGAGCCACTGCGTCTTGACGAACTCGAACTGCCGCCCCAGATGCGCCCCGGCGAAGACGAAGATGATGCCCCGGTCCTGTCCGTCGTCGTCGAGCACGCCGTCGGGCAGCGGCGGGCCGTAGCTCGTGCCGCGGCGGATCATGCGATGCAGCCGGACGTCGACGGAGTTCTCGGCGTCGAGAGCGTCGCGCGGATTGGCCCGCCGAGCGTGTGCCCCGGCCGGGCATTTGAAGCCGCGCGGATCGTCGCGGTAGACGAAGTCGTTGTTGCGTTCCGGGTCCTCACCGAGCTCGGGATCGTCGTGGTCCGGAGCGAGCGCGAGCGGCGCCCCGGACTGCCAGCGGCCGACGATCTTCGCTCCGAGCAGCGCCTCCTCCTTCCGGTTGGCCGAGCGGTCCCGCAGATATCGGCGGTAGGCGGCGACGCGGGTGTGCAGCTTGCGGAACACCACATAGGTGCCGTTGCGGCCGAGCACGTCCGGTGCGGGCATCGGCGCCAGCGCCCCGGTCTCGTCCGGGTAGCCGAGGATGATCTCGCCGGCTTTGATCGGCGGCTCGCTCCGGTTGGTCGGCGGTCGTCCGGCGCCCTCCACGGCCGGCTGCCCGATCCCGTCCTTGAAGCCGAACGAGGTACGGCCGGTCGCCAGCTGGTAGCAGTCCTGCCGCCAGATCACGTCGATCGCCGGGAACTCTTCCTGAGCGCGCCGCGCCCGTTCCACCAACTCGTCGAGACTCGCCTGGTCCGGGCTGAGCGTGGCCAGCGCGATGTGCACGTCGGGGCGGCCGAGTGGTTCCTCCCAGTCGTCGGGGCCGCTCGCCCCGACGTCGCCGAGCTGGGCCGCGCGGGCCGCCATGCCCTGCCGGAACTCGGGGGCGAAGCTGTCGAGCGACTCCCGCGGCACGCCGAGCGCCTTCAACCCGTGATAGGTGAAGGCGACCGTCATCCACGGCGACGGCGTGCGGTCCAGGACGGACCGGGCCGGCAACAACAGCGGGATCAGCCGGCGGATCAGGTCACGGCCCTGCTGCGGGTCGTTCACCCGGAGCAGGACGTACGTGCCGACGTACGGCGAGGGCCGCTCGTGCAGAGCGCCGGCCTGGATGTCGTCGAGGTCGAGAGCGTCACTCATGGCCGCCTACACGTGTTCGGGTGGCTGGGGAGGCGTGGGATTCGGGGGCGAGAGGTACGGGAAGACGCCGGTGGCCGGCCGCGAGGACCGGTCGACGCCGTCCCGGATCACCGGCCCGTTGCCGCCGTTGATGAACAGGGTGAAGAAGGTGTCCATCGCGTCGTCGTTGAGCGCCCGCCCGCCGCAGGTCGTGTGCTCCCGCCCGGCCAGGACAGCCTGCTCGATCTCCAGGAACGACCCGTGCGCCTGATACGGCTTGCCGATGTCGACCGCCAGGTGGTCGGCGAGCACCAGCCTGGTCAGCGGGTGGTCGCCGTTGTCGTCGGCGGGCCAGTCGACGGCGCCGTCCAGCCCGTCCCAGAAGGCCAGGTTGGCGTTCAGCCGGGCCCGGTACGCGCCGAGATAGCCGTCGGCCAGGTGGAACCCGTCCTCCATGTTGTAGATGTCGCGGATCTCCAGGTCCCGGTTGACCCGATCGAACTGCTGGGGTCCCAGCAGCAGATTCTTGACCTCGGGCCGGCCGGTGCGCTCGATCCGGATGTGGTGCCGGCCCCGGGTCAGCGTCTCCGCGACCACCCCGACCAGTCCCGTCCGCCGGCCGAGCAGCTGCGCGCAGTCGAGTTCGACGACGATGCCCAGCACGTTCTTACCGTCGAGGAAGATCGCCGACGGGTCGGTGAAGGCCAGCGTTCCGGTCGCGACCGTCCTCAGCGCGGCAGGGGCGTCGAGGATGAACGGGTCCCAGCGCGGGCCGGCGAACACCCGTACCCCGGCGCCCTTGCCTCCCTCGGGATCACCCACCGGAAAGACCACCTCGTCACCGGCCGGTGTGCGGCAGAAGCCCGACTGGGGTCCCGCCTCGGCGGACTGGTCGGAGAAGACGCAGTCGACGACCGACTCCCCGGCGCCCACCTCGAACGGCGCCGATCCGGGCGGCCCGCCGGCCGGCGTGAGCGGCCGGAGCCGGAACCGGTAGATCAGCCCGTCCGAGAAGCGGCCGTCGGGCGGCGCGAACGGCAGGGTGTTCATGACCAGGACCAGGCGTTCCGGTGTCTCCGGGCTGGGAAACGCGTAGACGTCGGTGATGTCGGCGATGGGCTCGGCCAGCGCGCGCGGGCCCGAGATGTGATCAGACATGCCTGCCTCCTCGACCGTCCGCGCTCAGTCGGCCGCCACGGCGAGCAACGGGGCCAGGGCCGGCGACTGCAGCGGCCCGGCCGCCGCCGGATCATCCAGGACCCGCTGGAACGCCTTGTTCACGCGCTCGGCCTTGCGGATCTCCTTCACCGTTCCGCCGTAGTTGCGCGCGTAGCCGCCCGCGGTGACCTGCGCCGACGAGATGAATTTCTTCACCGCCTCCAGGTCGGGCAGGCCTTCGAAGCCCTCCACGTGCGCGAAGATGGAGCGAACAGCTGCAGCGGCTTGGACGCGAAATCCAGCATGTAGGCCTCCCAGGGGCCGTCGAAGCTGGTGGCGAAGAGCAGCCGGGTGTCGTTGTCGAACGGCACGAACCGGGCCTCGTGGATGGTCGCGATCGGCAGGTCGTAGTCGCCGGGCCGGTAGCCCGGGCTCGCCTGCAGCGTCCGCAGGCTCTCCCGCAGCGCCTCGCCGTGCCCGGGCTTCACGTGGAAGAACAGGCTGAACTCACTCGTCGGGCCAACCTGGATGCCCGGCTGGTATGCGGCTTCGGCGGCCATCGGCAATCACCCTCTTGGGGGAACGAATCTCTCGAGCCAGGAACGCACGACGGACGACAGCGGGTACGCGGCGGGAACGGGCATCCCTGGCCCGCTCAGTCTTCGGCAAGCCGAGGGCGGCAAACGTCACCCTTGGCGAGTGATTGACGCGCCTGCCGGTAGCAGCCCGACGCTGAATCCGACGTCGTTGAGCGCTTGCAGCACCTCAGCGGTGACGTGGTGGGCGCCGTCCTCGTTGCCGACGACGGCGACGGCGGCGACCTTGCCGTACGTCAGCAGGCGCCCTTGATCGTCGGTCTCCGACAGCTCGGCGTCCAGGCGCTCGAGCACCATTTTGCACACGCTGGCGGGCTGCCCCATCCAGATGGGGGTGGCGAGGCCGTCAACACCTGTCGGCCCAGCAGCTCTGAGCTGGAAGAAGCCGGTGACGGCTTGAGGGAGCAGCACAGGACCAACGCGCGGAGAGTAGACACCGGCAACACCCTTCGAGCAGGAAGGAGCGGGGCGATCAACGTGCCGTGACGACCAGAGCGGCCATGTCGGCACGGATTTCGCCGTCGCCGAAGGTGTCCGTCAGGGCGGAGCGCACCGCGTCGGTGACCGCGGCCAGGTCGGCGCCGCGGCTGACGATCTCGTTGCGGATCGGGGTGCCCTGGCAGAAGCCGATGGCCGCGTCCCCGGCGGAAGGCGAGACGCTCGGCAGCGTCACCGTCGCCACGTCGACCTGGTCGAAACGGGCGGCGCGCAGCGCGCCGCGAATCGTGGAAGAGTCGTGGTAGCCGTGCGGTGTCCGGGAGAGGAACCGCGGCGGATCCTCGGGGAAGTAGCCGGTCAGCGCCGCCTGGACGGTCGCGGCGATCGGGTTGTCCTCGATGCCTTTCCAGACGCTGATCAGCAGTGTGCCGCCAGGGCGCAGAACCCGGCGCATCTCGCCGTACGCCCGCGCCTTGTCCGGCAGGAACATGACGCCGAACTGGCACAGGACCGCATCGAAGCTCCCGTCGTCGAACGGCAGATCCTGGGCGTCGGCGGCCTGGAAGATGACCCCGGACGTTTCCTCGCGGCCGGCTGCGACATCCAGCATGGCCGGGCTGAGGTCGGTGGCCACGAGGTGCGCGCCGGGCAGGGCCTGCGCCGCCCGGGCGGTCACGATGCCCGTGCCGGCCGCAAGCTCGAGCACCCGCCCTGGCCGCTCAGCGGCCAGCCGGGCCACGAGGTCCTCGGCGTACGGCTGGAACAGCAGACGGCCCAGATGGCGGTCGTAGATGGCGGGAATCGATCCGGCGAAGTCCACAGACTCACATTAGGCGCAGAGGACACACCACCCGCACCCTGTTCTCCGAGGTGACACGCGGCAGAAGCGAAGATTCGGACCGAGATTAGAGTGCGATCGTGACCGAAGCATCCGTGTACCTCGCCGCCCAGCCTCGCCTCGACACGCTCGTGACGGTGTTTCCCTCCGACGCTCAGCGGCTGCGCACCGACTTCGCCGGGACGGCCTGGATCGGCGACATCCCCGACCCGGCATCCGGAATGATGGGACCGCGGTACCAGCGGCGCGCTGTCGACTCGCAACTGTTTCTGCCCGATACCCACTGGTATTCCGTCTCCGAGCTCGACGACGCCGAGGTGCAGGTTGTCGTGGGCCTGCTCCAGGTGCCCGGCACCACGCAGGGCACGCAGGGTCTGGTCGGCGCGATCGCGGACCCGCGGGCGGATTTCTTCGAGCACCCCGAGCACGAGGACCGGGTCGGCATCTGCCTCACCCTGCGGGGCCAGATCTGGTCCAACGTCGGCCTGTCGTACCGGATCACCGTGCTGTGCCGGCCGGAGTCGCTGATGAGCTCACCGAAGACCGCCACGCCGGCGTGACCGGGCTTCGCTGACGTTTCGCTGCTCAGGCGTCCGCAAAAGCACAGCTCGCGGGCACCGCAGCGGCGACGGCTCTAATGTTGGCCTCAGGTTGGCCGGGGAAGATGAGCGAAAAGCATCGACTGCGGAGGGCGGTCCGGCGTGCGGATCATGATCGCGGATGACGAGGCGGCCATCCGGGAGTCGCTGGAGCGGGTGCTCCAGGTCGAGGGCTACGACATCAGCACCGTCGCCAACGGTCTCGCCGTGCTCGACGGGGTCGGTGGTGACGCGCCGGATCTGCTGATCCTCGACGTGATGATGCCCCGCCTCGGCGGGTTGGAGACCTGCCGGCGGTTACGGGCGGCGGGCCAGGATCTGCCGGTCCTCATGCTGACCGCCCGGGATCAGGTCTCCGACCGGGTCGCCGGGCTGGACGCGGGCGCCGACGACTATCTGCCCAAGCCGTTCGCCACCGAGGAGTTGCTGGCCCGGGTCCGGGCCCTGCTGCGCCGCCGCGCGCCGGGCGACGACGAGTCGCAGATCCTGACGTTCGCCGACGTCCGGCTCGATCCTGACCGGTTCGAGGCGTGGCGGGGCGGTCGGCCACTGCACCTGACCCGGACCGAGTTCTCCCTGCTGCAGGTCCTCCTGAGCAACGCGACCCGGGTGCTGACCCGCGACGCGCTGTTCGAGGCGATCTGGGGCTTCGACATGAGCGCCACCGCCAACAACCTTCAGGTGTACGTGAGCTATCTGCGCCGCAAGATGGAGGCCGAGGGTGAGCCGCGACTGATCTACACGCTGCGCGGCCTGGGGTACACGTTGCGGGAGACTCCTCCGTGAGCCGGTCCGCCGGCCGGGAACCGCGCCGGCTGACCCGCTGGTGGCGCCGGCAGTCCCTGCGGACCAGGATGACGGTGATCTCGGCGACGGCCATCGCGCTCAGCGTGTTCGTGAGCTTCCAGGTGGCCAGCGAGCTCATGGACCGGCAGCTGCGGGACACCGCCTTGAATCAGCTACGCGCCGACTCCCGCGTCCTGGCGGCGAACGCGGAGCGCGCCGGTCTGGTGCAGGTCCAGCTGCCGCCGTATCCGGGATCCGGTCGGCTGGTGCGCGTCATCCTGCCCGACGGCTCGACCCGTACGCCGGCCGGCCAACCCGAGCTGCCCCCGGTCAGCGAGCGCGCCACGCGCGTGGCGCACGGCGCGTCGGCCGACTCCCTGGAGTCGAACGACTGGAACGACGGCTACCGCATCTACACGCTGCCGGCGGGCAACGGCGCGGTCCAGGTGGCCGACCTCGCCGACGACAGCCCGATCAACGAGTTCGGGTTCGGCATGTTGCTGATCGGGCTGCTCTGCGTGGTCGGCGGTGCCCTTGTCGGGCGGACCGTGGCGCGGGCCGGGCTGGCCCCGATCGACCGGCTGACCGCCGCAGCGGTGCGTGTCGCGCACACCCGGGACCTCGACGCCGACATCCCGGACGAGGGTGGTGGGGAGATCCGGCGGTTGATCCGGTCGATCAACGACATGCTCGCCGCGCTCCGGGACTCCCGCCGGGCCCAGCGGCTGCTCGCCGAGGACGCCGCCCACGAGCTCAAGACCCCGCTCACCAGCCTGCGCCTCAACGTCGAGCTGCTGATCCGGCTCGATCGGCGCGGCACCCTGGACAGCGCGCTGCCGGCGGAGAGCCGGACCCGGCTGCTCAACGATCTCGGCTCCCAGGTGGCCGAGCTGAGCACCCTGGCCGCCGAGCTGACCGACCTGGCGCGCGGTGACGTCAACGACGAGAGCACCGAGCTGCTCGACCTCGCCGACGTCGTGCTGGCCGCCGTGACCCGCGCGCGTTCCCGTGCGCCCGACATCGACATCGCGCTCGACGTCACGTCCGTGTGGGTGAGCGGGCGTCCCGCCGCGCTCCAGCGGGCGGTGCTCAACCTCATCGACAACGCCGGCAAGTGGTCTCCCGCGGACCAGCCGGTCCAGGTCCGGCTCCGCGCCGAGGGCGTCTCGGCGGTGCTCGAGGTCGACGACGCCGGGCCGGGCATCGATGCCGCCGACGTGCCGCGGGTGTTCGACCGGTTCTACCGTGCCGACAGCGCCCGGGCGATGCCGGGATCCGGTCTGGGGCTGTCGATCGTCCAGCGGGTCGTCGACGCCCACGGCGGCCGGGTCACCGTCGCCCGATCCGCCCGCGGCGGCGCGCTGCTGCAGGTCGGCCTGCCCGCCGCTGCCTCGCCCGCTCGGACCACGCGGCCCATCGCCGGCGAGGACACGATGGTGCGCTGACCCGCCGCGGCGGGCGGTGCCGGACAGGGCGGTGGGCACGGTGACGCCGCCGGGTCATGACAAAGATCCGGTACGGGCCTGAGCCCGTACCGGATCTCGTCTGTGCCGAAGGCTCACCGCTGCAGCGCGGGCTCCTCCTCATCCACGAACGCCGGTCGGTCGTCCGGCAGCTCCACCGGCCGGGACAGCCGGCCCGGCCACCAGATCCGCCGCCCGATCAGCAGGGTGAGGGCGGGCACCAGGACCGACCGCACCAGCAGGGCGTCCAGCAGTACGCCGAAGGCGACCAGGAACCCGAGCTCGACCAGCATCACCAGCGGAAGTGAGACGAGCACCGCGAACGTGGCCGCCAGGACCAGGCCGGCCGAGGTGATCACGCCGCCGGTGGCCGAAAGGGCCTTGAGGATGCCGTCTCTGGTGCCGAGACGCGCGCTCTCCTCCCGGGCCCGGTGGGTCAGGAAGATGTTGTAGTCCACGCCGAGCGCCACCAGGAACAGGAATGCCAGCAGCGGCACCGAATAGTCGATGCCCTTGAACCCGAGGATCGTGTCGAAGACGAACACGCTGCCGCCGAAGGCCGCGGCGAAGGAGACGATCACGGTGGCCATCAGGATCAGCGGGGCCACGAACGCGCGCAGCAGCAGCCCGAGGATGATCAGGACGACGGCGAGTACCAGCGGGATCACCAGCTTCTGGTCGCGCCTGGTGGTCACGTCGGTGTCGAGGTGCTCCGCACTCGGCCCGCCGACGATCGCCTCCGCCCCGTTCACCGTGTGTACGGCGGTGCGCACCCGCTTGATCGTGTCGTACTCCGCGGTGGTGTCCGGCGCGTCCTTCGGGAACACGGAGATGTCGACCCAGCCGCCCCTGGTCTCACCCGGGGTTGCCTGGGCCACACCGGGGACGCCCTTGACGACGTTGAGGACCCGCTCCTGGTCCGCCGCCCGCGTGAAGACCGTCATCGGCTGGCCGCCGAGCTCCGGGAAGTGCTGACGCAGAACGGTGAAGCCGGCGACCGACTCCGGCGTGGACAGGAACTGGTCCTGCTCCCGCAGGATGCTGGTGTTGCCCGACAGCCCGACGGTGAGCACGCCGAGGACTCCGAGCGAAACGAGCGTCGCCACCCACCGGCGGCGGTTGATGGCGGCGCCGAGACGTCCCCACAGCCCCGGCTTCTGCTCCACGATCGTGGCGGAGAACCGCGGGATCGCCGGCCAGAAGATTCGCCGGCCGAGCACCACCAGCACCGCCGGGAACAGCGTCAGCATGGCCACCAGCGCACACACGATGCCGACCGCACCGATCGGCCCCAATCCGCGGGTCTCGTTCAGGTCCGCGGCGAGCAGGCAGAGCAGGCCGGCGACCACGGTGGCCGCGGACGCGACGATGGCCGGCGCCGCGCGGCGCAGTGCGTGGAGCATCGCAACCCGGACGTTCTCGTGGTGGTGCAGCGCTTCCCGATATCGGGCGATGAGCAACAGCGCGTAGTCCGTGCCGACGCCGAAGACCAGGATCGTCAGCAGCGCCGAGTTCTGGCTGTTGATCACGAGCCCGAAGCCCTTGACCATCAGGTAGACGGTCGCCATCGCGGTCAGTGCGGCCGCGCTCACGGCCAACAGCGGGACGAACCACAACACCGGGCTGCGGTAGGTGAAAATGAGCAGGAGCGTGACGACGATGACGGTGGTGAGGAGGACCTGCACGTCGATGCCGTCGAAGACAGCGTCCATGTCGGCGTCGATCCCGGCCGGGCCGGTCACGTCGAGGTCCAGGCCGGCGGGGCGGTCCTTCGCGGTGTCACGTATCGGGCCGATGAGGACCGCCGGTTCGCCGTAGGTCGTGCTCACGTTGAGGCTGAACACCATCGCCTGGCCATCGTTGGAGCGTTGCGTCGGCGGGCCCTCGTCATTCTCGCCGGCCGGCGGCGCCTCCTTCGGCGGGTACCGCTTGGCCAGGGTGTGGTAGTGACGCTCGACCGCCGCGCGGTCGGCGTCGGTCACACCGCCGGCGCGGTGGTACACGAAGACGAACGTGTTGTCCTCGCCTCCGGGAAGCTTGTCCTCCAACGTCGCCACCTTGGTGGACTCGGCGCTGGCGGGCAGGGAGTCCACGGCCCTGTCTTTGGTGACCGAGCTCAACTTCCCGCTCAGCGGCACCATGACCGCCGCCAGTGCTATCCACAGGCCGATCACCAGCCACGGGATCCACCGACCGGGCGGTGCCTTCGTGGGCGACGCTGCGTTGACTGACATCAAGAGCCTCCTACATACGGATCGCTTTTCTGATGCCGACTTCGTACCGAGCGAATCTGAGACGATCATTAATGCGGTGCTCAGGGTGGCCGGCCGGGACCAGAGGCCACAGGACGGACCCTCTTCCTGCCGCGCGAACCTGAGACGACTCTTGAGGCGTCGGGCTAACGGGGGGACGGGAAATCGGTCGTCGGAGCCGTTCCGAAGTTCCGCCGGTAATCACGGGTGAACTGGGAGGCACTCGCGTACCCCACGGAAGACGCGATTCGCTGGATGGTGTCCGTCCGTTCCGCGACGCGGCGTCGTGCTTCCATGAGGCGCAGCTGCTTGTGGTAGGAGCCCGGGCTGGCGCCGGTGGCCGCTTTGAAGAGCCGGTACAGCGACGTGACACTCATGTTGGCCAGCGCTGCGACCCGGCCGGTGTCGAGCGGTTCGTCGAGGTGCTGGTGCATCCAGGTCGTCACCTCGTGGACGCGAGCCAGAGTCGAAGTGGTCCTCGTCAGGTCGATGAACGCGCCGCCGTTGGCTCCGGTGATGACCCGGTACCAGATCTCCCGCTTGGCGCCGTCGGCCAGAATTCTGGCTGCGGTGGGGTCGTGGGCCAGCTGCAACAGCCGGAGCACCGGATCCAGGACCGCTTCGGGCAGCGGGTGCACCGCGACCACCTCCGCCGGCGTCGACGGCAGTGTCCCCAGCTCGGCGATCAGCGCGGTGACCAGCTGCTGGTCGAACGGGATCTCGAGGGCCCGGTAGGGCTGGTCGGCCGATGCGGTCACGACCTGGGCCAGGGCGGGAGTGTGCACAGCCGTCGTCACCACATCACCCGGGCCGTACGAGATCTCGCCACCGTGCAGCAGCAGTCGCTTGGAGCCTTGGAACACCAGGTAGAGCATCGGTTCGAAGATCACCGGAGCGGGCGGTGAGGGATGGAGGGCCACGTGCACCCGGACGCCGAGCTCCGGGACATCGGTGGTGTCGGTGGGCGCGATGGCCGCCAGCAGACGGCCGATCCGCTCCAGGCTCACGTGCCCCACGGTACTTCCTCCGCGTCACCTCATCGCGTCACTTCAGGTACGTCGCGAACCAGTCGAGGATCCGGTCCGGGTGACGCTGGAACCACTTGTAACCGTCCCAGCGACGAGGGGTGTCATTGATCCAGAACATGTCCTTGTCCGTCGCGCCGATCGCCGCGTACGCCTCTTCGAGGTCGGACGGCCTGGTCAGGGCATCGTCGTGGACGCCGTACGTGAGGGTGGGCATCGTCACGGCGGGTGCCCATGCGCTCGTACGGCCGTCGGTCAAGCGGCCGCCGGTGAGCAGGTGGTAGCGATGGTCGACCTCGTCGGCGTACTCGCTGAGGCCCGCGTTCTGCAGACCGGTCTCCAGAAAGGCGCGGGGGGAGAGCAGCAACGGTGCCACCAGGCAGCGCACGTCGGCGAAGAGGGCCGGCTCGGTGTGCACAGCGCGGAACGTGGCGTTGGCGCCCATGCACCGGGCGAAAAGTCCCACCTCCATCGCCGCGAGATCGGCCCGCGACCGGATGTACTCCATCGTTCCGATCACGTCCCGGGCCTCGAACATGTTGGCCAGCGACAGCCCGCCGTTCGCATCGGCACTCCGGCCGTGGTTGCGGAAGTCGAACGCGAGGACGTTGTAGCCCGCATCGTGGAGGATCTTGTAATCCTTGATGAAGTCGATCTCAATGTCGTTACCGGGCCCGAAGGCCGACCGGAACGGCTCGAGGTGGGCGGGAAATCCGTACCGGTTGAAGCCGAAGGCATGCATCGCCAGGATGAGCATGCCGGAGTCGTCGCGCGGGATGAACCATGCCTCGAGCGGTACGCCATCCGAGGACGGAAACGTCAGATCCTGATACGCGAGTCCTTCATCCGCGGGCGTGCGAAGCACGGGGGAGCGTGAGGTGTAAGCGAGCCCCTTGGCGAAGGCGTCAAGAGTGGCATCCACGTCATGGCCGGCGGTGTTCGACGGTGCAGTCATGCCGGAAAAGCTATGGCCGGAGCGACCGGTCCGACAGGGCGCTGACTTCCACCTTCTTGCCTGATTCTCCCAGCACGGCGCGCCCCCAACGCTGCAGGGCACATCTTCTCCGCGCCCTCATCGCCGATGAGCGGGCTGCTTTCGGCCGACGCGAGGGAGACTCGGATTTCCGATCTGCCGGCTCGGATACCGTCGCTGGGTGAACGATGACAAGGGCTTCGCTGAACGTGCCGAACGCCATCGGAACGAGTTGCGAGTGCACTGCTACCGGATGCTCGGGTCGTTCGACGAAGCGGAGGACCTGGTCCAGGAGACGCTGCTGCGGGCGTGGAGAGGTCGAAACGGGTTTCAAGGGCGTTCTTCGCTCCGTGCGTGGCTGTATCGGATCGCCACCAACGCGTGCCTCGACGTCCTCGACAGTCGATCGCGGCGCGTGCTTCCGCACCACGTCGGTCCCCCGAATGAGCCGGACCAGCCGAACCTTGCGACTCGAGACATCTCCTGGCTGCAGCCCTTTCCCGACCGTCTGTGGGAGCCGGTCGCGGCCCGCTCGGGTGAACCGGAGGCGGCGCTCGTCGCGAAGGAGACGTTGGAGCTGGGGTCTCCTGGCGGCGATTCAACACCTGCCGCCCCGGCAGCGCGCCGCGGTGATCCTGCACGATGTGCTCGGCTGGCCGGCCCGGCAGACAGCCCACGTTCTGGACGGGAGCGTCGCATCGGTCAACAGCGCTCTGCAAAGGGCACGAGCAACGCTGCGTCAGCACCTGCCACCGGGCCGGATGGACTGGGGGCGGTCCGCACCTCCCACAGATGAAGAGCGCACGGTGCTGCGCCAGTACATGACGGCGGTCGAGCGGGGCGATCTCGCCGGGCTCGCCGATCTCCTGGCCGAGGACGTACGAACGACGATGCCGCCGTATCTGACGTGGTTCGCCGGCCGCGAGGCGGTGCTCGCAGCTCTGTCGGCAAGCTGGGACGCCGGCTCCTCGGGGTACGTAGGAGCGTTCCGGATGCTACCGACGCGCGCCAACGGCCAACCTGCCGTTGCGGCGTACGTCCGGCATCCGGCCGAGCCCTCGTACGCGCCGTTCGCGATCGGTGTGTTGCACATCGAAGCAACCCAGATCGTCGAGATCACCGCGTTCCACACGCCGGCGCTCTTCCCGGCGTTTCTGCTACCGCCGAGCCTGCCGGACGGCCCCGACCGATGAACTTTCCGACGAGCACCGTCTCAACAACCATGACCAAAGTTCTGTACTCCGCAACCATGTCCCTCGACGGCTTCATCGCCGGGCCGGGCGGCGACATGTCTTGGCTCACCGAACACCTCGGTGGCCCCAACCCGGTGGCCGCCGACATCGTCGGAAAGATCGGCGCTCTGCTCATCGGGGCCCGCACGTTCCGCGGCGACGACCCCCATCGCAACACCGACAAGGAGGGTGCGTTCGAAGGCGCGTGGACGGGCCCGCAGTTCGTGCTCACCCACCGCCCGCCCAGCAGCCCCCTGCCTGGCATCACCTTCGTCGACGACCTGACCCGGGGGCTGATCGCGGCCAAGGCCGCCGCCGGCGACCGGTACGTCAACATCCTCGGCGCGGACGTCGCGGCCCAATGCCTCGCGGCCGGGCTGCTCGACGAGATCCTTGTGTTCATCGCACCCGTCCTGCTCGGTGACGGTGTACGACTGTTCCACCGTCCCGGCGGCACCCACGTACCGCTTGACCAGCTCACCGTCGCCGACACGACGGTTCCGGCCATCTGGATGAAGACGCGGGCCTGACGCAGGGCGTGACCGTGCCGCACTGCCGCGCCTCGGCAGTGCGGCACATTCGTCCGTGGAGGAAACGGCGGTGCAGGGACGCCGTGGGTCACCGCACCACCGGGAACACGAGGTGCGTGACCCGATCGCCCTGGATGCACGTCGTCGGGTTGTCGAGCAGGATGTCCTGCCCGGAGAGGTCGCCGAAGAAGGGGCGGTTGCCTTCGCCCATCACCACTGGGACGAGATCGACGGCCACCTCGTCGAGCAGTCCCAGTTCCAGGCACTGCCGGGCGATGGTGCCACCGGTGACAGCGACGACGCGGTCGCCGGCGAGCGCCTGTGCGTGAGCGACCGCGGCTGCGACACCATCCGTGACGAAGGTGAACGGTGCCTCCGGATGCGCTTCGACCCAGTCCGAAGGGACGGAGTGGGTCACGACGACCACGGGGACGTCCAGCGTGTGGCGGCCCTGCCAGCCTTCGGTCACCTCGAACAAAGTCCGGCCGCACACCAGGGCGCCGATCGAGGACACCCAACGCTGCCAGTGCTCCGCGCTCGACGGCGTCAGGTGGACATCGAAGTCGCCGGCGGGAGTCGGGATCTCGATCTCGCCGTTCTGCAGCCAGTCGAACAACCGGCCGATGGTGTTGTCGTGCTTGGCGACGTACCCGTCAAGCGACATGATCGCCTGCGCTACCACCTTGCCCATGGTGCCTCCCTGCTCAGAGGTCGCGGACGAAGACGTCGGTCCTGTCGTTGGTGTCGTTCGGGACCAGGTTGTTGGCCAGCGACAGGAAACCGACGTGCCGGCCGTCGGCACTGATCGCCGGCTCCAGAGACGTGCTGTTCGCCTGTGCGCCTCGGGCGGTGACGCTTTCCCTGATTGTCCTGCGGGTCCGGAGATCATGGACGAAGACGTCCTGCTCGGCGTTGGTGTCACCGGGCACGAGGTTGGACGCCGCCGAGCCGAACACGACGTACCGTCCGCCGGGGGTGATCTTGGTCTGGTAGCTGTAGCCGTCGGCCTGGGTCCGTCGGCTGGAGACGCTGATCCGGGTCGTCGTGCCGCGGCGCCGGTCGCGCACGAATGCGTCTTCCAACCTGTTCGTGTCGCCGTGGACCAGGTTGGACGCGCCCGACACGAAGGTGATCCAGCGGCCGTCCGCGCTGATGCCCGGATAGAAACTGCCGGACGCCGGCCCATCCGAGAGTGCCTGTTGCTCAGTGTCGGAAACGCTGACCCGGGTCGTGGTGCCGGCCCGGACGTCGCGGACGAAGACGTCGACCAGCCCGTTCGTGTCGCGGCGCACCAGGTTGTCCGCGGTGGACCAGAACACCACGTACCGGCCGCCCGCACTGACCCCGGCGTTCTCATTCTGGCCGACAGCCTGCGCACCGCTGCTGGACACGCTGACCCGGCGGGTCGTCCGTGTCCGGAGGTCGTACAGGAACACGTCGCTGTTGGCGTTGGTGTCCCGGGCCACCAGGTTGGTGGCCCGCGAGTGGAACACCACGAAGCGGCCGTCCGGGCTCATCGCCGGCCATCCGCTCTCCTGGTCGCCCTGGACGCCGGCGCTGGAGACGCTGATCCGGCGGGTCGTCCGCAACCGCAGATCATGGACGAACACGTCGTCGACGCCGTTGGTGTCGCAGGGCACCAGATTGGACGCCCCGGAGTGGAACGCGACGAACCGGCCGTCCGGGCTGATCGCCGGTTCGGCGCTGGCGGCGTTGCCCTGCAGGCCTTTGCTCGTCACGCTGACCCGGCGGGTGACACCGGACCGCCGATCGCGCACGAACACGTCCTCGACGCCGTTGGTGTCGCCGGGGACCAGGTTCGCCGACGAGGCGTAGAAGGCGACGTACCGGCCGTTGCCGCTCAGCGCCGGCCCGTCGGCGTAGTCGTTGCCCTGGGCGCCGGTCGTCGACACGCTCACCCGTACCGTCGTCGCGCCTCGGGTCGCACCGGCCGCAACCCCCGGAGATCCCGGCAGCACCAGCACGGCGGCCATCGTGGTTGCCCCGAGCAGTCTCATCCTGGCGTCCATGGCTACCCCCTGCTGTCAACCTATGCCTTGTCAGCAGTGGGCGGGACCCCGTACGGCCCACTGCCGACAGGGCTTCCGGTAAGAGTTCCAGCACCAGGCGACCGGCGGTGGGGTGGTCCTCGACCAGTTCGTGGGCCCGGACGATCTCGGTCAGCGGCAGGGTCGCGGCCATCGGACAGCGCGGTCGGCGGCGACCCGCGCGTCGGTCAGGTCGCGGGCCGCCTGGTCGTTGGCCTCCTCCGGGAAGTCGTCGTTGCTGAGGAAGCGGACCGTGGTGGTCGCCGGCATCCAGGGCCGCGGCGAGCTGCGATTCGTGCCGGACGGTGGCCACCACCGTGGCGCCGCCGCGGCCGGCCCGCCCGTCACGAGGATCCGCCGGCCGGTCACCGGGCCGTCGGCGGCGCCTCCTGGCCATCGGCGTGAGCAGCCACAGGGTCTGCACGCCGGCGAACGCCTCGGTGAGAGTTCCGGCTGGTCGGGGTCGCCCCGGAGCCGGCGCGATCGGCCCGGAAGTCGGCCAGCATCGGTGGCCGGGCATCGATGAGCTCCTGCTCGCGGGCGGCACGATCGGGAAAGCAAGCGTTTTGACGAACGATGAAAATGACTTCAAAAAGTGTTACGCCGAGAGCGCCGGGTAAACCGAATTCCCTTAACGTTGCCGCCTTGTAAAGCGTGAAATCATCTGTCTATATTGTCGGCGCTCAATGACATCGGAACGGTGCGATCGATCCTGGATGAAGCGAGGGAGCGCCACGTGAAGATTCTGGGGAAGTCGCTGCTGGCCGCCGCGATGGTCATCGCCGCCACGTCGGTGGGTGTGGCCGGTCGCGGCGCTCCGGCCGCCGCCGCGGTGCAGGCGACCTACTACGTCGCGGCCGACGGGGACGACGCCGGCCCAGGATCGATCTCGGCACCGTTCCGGACCTTGCAACGCGCTCGCGACGTGGTCCGGACTGTCAACGGGAACATGACCGGCGACATCCAGGTGTATGTGCGCGGTGGCAGTTACCCCGTGGGCAGCACCATCGAATTCGGGCCGCTCGATTCGGGGACCAACAACTACCGGGTCAGCTACGCCGCCTATCCCGGCGAGACCCCGATTCTCGAGGGTGGCACCCGGGTGACCGGCTGGAGCCAGCACGCCGGCAACATCTGGAAGGCCCCGCTCGACCGGAGCAACAAGCTGCGCGCGCTCTACGTCAACGACAAGCGGGCGTCCATGGCCTCGAAGACGATCGCCTCGTCCGGCTGCTACGGGTCGTACACGATCACCGCCGGGCAGGCGGCGTGGGCGTGGGAATCGGGCTCGCAGTGCGCCGGCTCCCGATACAGCACGGCTGACTTCCCGGCCATCGCCGCCAACCAGGATGACCTCGAGATCGAAACGTCGACGACCTGGACCTCGGCCATCGTCGGGGTCCGTCAGGTGACGACCGAGGGCGGCAGCCGGATCGCGCTGTTCCAGCAGCCGGGCGCGGCCATCGCCCAGGGCGCCTTCAACGGCAACGCACAGGTCGGCGGCTCCCACAAGGTGATGAACGCCTACGAGTTCCTGGACGCGCCGGGCGAGTTCTTCTTCGACAAGACCAGCCGGACGCTCTACTACTACAAGGCCGACGCCGAGAACATGTCGACCGCGTCGGTCTTCGCACCCGGCAACGTGACCACCCTGCTGCGGGTTTCGGGCACCTCGACGAGCAGCCACGCCCGCAACATCACCTTCTCCGGCCTCACCGTCCAGCACTCCGACTGGAACCTCTTCACCGTGGCCGGATCGTCGTTCAAGCAGGCGCAGCAGGGCAACCTCGGCGCGATCGCGTACGCCAAGCAGAACTTCCACGTCTACTACTACCGCAACGTCGACGTCACCCCCGGCATGATCGAGGTGCAGAACGCCGACGGAATTCTCTTTCAGCGCAACCGCTTCCAGCACACCGGCGCCGACGGCATCAGCCTGCTCAACGACGTCCAGGGCAGTCAGCTGATCGGCAACTACACCAACGATGTGGCCGGCTCCGCAGTCTCGGTCGGGCACCCGCAGCACGTCTACATCGGCGACCACACCTCCGCCAACCGGGAGAAGTACCCGGCCCAGGTCGAAGGGCTGCCGAAGAACATCGAGATCAAGAACAACTACCTGTACGACAGTGCGGTGCTCTTCAACGGTCACAGTCCCGTGTCGGCGTACTTCGTCGACACCCTGACCGTGCAGTACAACCGGATCGAGAAGGCACCCTGGTCCGGCATCACCCTCGGCTGGGGCTGGTGGAACTTCGACGGGTCATCCGGCTCGATCGCGCCGAACCGTCCCACCACGACGGCGCGGAACAACACGATCAGCCACAACCACATCATCGACACGGTGCAGCGCCTCAGCGACACGGCCCCGATCTACACGCTCGGCAGCCAGCCCGGAACCACCATCACCGACAACTATCTGCAGGGCGTGCCGGCCGGCCACAAGTACGGCCTGCATCCCGACGAGGGTTCGGCGTACCTCACCTTCCGGAACAACGTCCTCAGCGTCGACAAGAACGTCACCTGGCTGATCAACTCCGACGACTTCGGTCGCAAGCACGACCTGAGCATCACGACGACATACGGGCCGATCAACAAGGTGTCGAACAAGAACCTGCCCAACAGCACCGTGCAGGACATCCTGGTGTCGTCCGACTATGTCTGGCCGGCTACGGCGTACGCCATCGCAGTGAACTCCGGGTTGCAGGAGCCCTTCCGGGACCTCGCCCCGCGCGCCGTACCGGATCACGTCCTGCCGGCCAGCACCTTCGTCGGCGGCGGGAGCGCCACGATCCCCGTCCGTGGCACCGGCGACGCGACCCGGACGATCTGGCTGGCGCCGTCCGGCACGACGACCTTCACGGCTGGGCCGACGATGACCTCGGCCGCCGGGAACGCCACCTCCATCGCTGTTCCGTCGTCGCCGGGTGACTACCGGCTCTTCGTCCTCGACGCCCAGGGCAACCGGTCGGCCGAGTCCCGGTCGCTCGTCCGGCAGCAGGGTGGCGGCGGCTCCCCGCAGGCCGGGCAGCTCGTCGGGGGCCAGTCCGGCCGGTGCGTCGACGTGCCCAACGCCGCGACCGCCAACGGCACGCAGGTGCAGCTGTGGGACTGCGACGGCAGCAGCAAGCAGCGGTGGGCCTACGGCACCGGCAGGCAACTGACGGTGTACGGCAACAAGTGCCTGGATGCGTACGGCAACGGCACGGCGAACGGCACCGCGGTCATCATCTGGGACTGTCACGGCGGGGCCAACCAGCAATGGAACGTCAACACCGACGGCAGCATCTCCAGTGCCCAGTCCGGCCTGTGCCTGGACGCCAGCAACGCCGCCACCGCGAACGGCACGAAGCTGATCCTCTGGTCGTGCAGCGGTGGTACGAATCAGCGCTGGACCCTCCGCACCTGATCCGACGAGGTTCAGCCCGCTCGGAACCTGGCGGCGGTGTTGCGTAACAGGTCGAGTTTCGCGTCGTTCTCGCTGCCGGCCGCCGTCGTGTAGGTGACGATGCGCAGATCAGCACCGGGGACGGTGAGGACGTCGCAATCGACCGTGATCTCGCCGACGGTGGGGTGCGTGATGGTCTTCTCGTCGCTGGCCAGCGTGGCCGTTGCCACCGTCCGCCAGAACCGGTCGAACGACGGGGACGTCCGGCGCAGCGCGGAGATCAGCGTGGCGAGGTGCGCGTCGCCGGGATGCCGGGCGACGACGTCGCGCAGATCGGCGACGAGCGCCGTCTCGAACCTGTCCCACCCGGCCGAGGAACGCATCGGCCGCAGGTAGGCGTGTCCCTCGCCGGTGCCGAACACCATTCGGGCGAGGTTACGTTCCTGTTCCGGCACGGTGGAGGGGTCGCCGTGCAGGGCGGTCCACATGTCGTTCCACCAGAGCAGGGTCCAGTCGGCGGCGAACACCCCGATCGGAACGTCCCCGAGCCGCGCGCAGAGCCGCTGGATGCCGGGCGGCACGTGGTCGTCGACGACGCTGTCCTGCGGCGGCAACAGCCCGGCGGCCCGGTACAGCTGGTCGCGCTCACCGCGGGTCAGCTGCAGGGCGCGGGTGATCGCGGCGACGACCTGTGCCGACGGGTTCGTGGCGCGGCCCTGCTCGAGGCGCAGAACGTACTCGACCGAGAGGCCGGCCAGCTGGGCCAGCTCCTCCCGGCGCAGGCCACGGGCACGGCGTCGGGGGGACCGGGGCAGTCCGGCGTCGGCCGGGTCCAGCCGGTCCCGCCACCCGCGCAGCAGCACACCGAAGCTCACCACGTTCACCCCTCCATGATCGCCGACTCCTCGACCACGGCCGCCATCCGGTCCAGCGCGCGTTGCATGTACCGGCTCCACAACAGCGCGAACGGGCCGGCGATGACCCATCGGCGCCCGGTCAGCGGCTTGAACTCGTACGTCCACCGGATCACCGTGCCCGTGCCGTCCGGCAGGAAGGAGAACTCGCCCCGCACTCCGGCCGCCAACCGGGCCAGGACGTTGGTGAATCCGGTCAGCTCGTACGCGAACCCGTGCCCGTCGACGTACTCGGTGAGCGCCTCGCGAACCCGCGAACCGTCGGTGAAGACCGGGCTGCGGGACACGCCCGACCGGTCCCACGCGGCGGTCTGGCCCTCCACCCGCGCCACCCCGGGCAGCGGGCCGAAGGGCCGGAAGACACGAGCCAGATCGATCGGCGCGACGATCCGGAACGTCGTCGCCGGGCTCGCGGAGGTGCGAGTAAGGACGGTGATCGGGACGGTGCGGTCGGTTCGGGTGATCAGTGCTGTGGTCATGTGATCAAGGATCGGCCGGTGGCGGTGCGATGGGCAGACACCCGTCCGTCCGTGGTACCGGCAGTACACAGCCTCGGGACTGACCGGGTCCGCCGGAGGCTATGACGCGACGGCCGTTGCCGCGATGGCGGCGTACTTGCGGTCCGGACGGTCCGGGAATTGCTGCCTGATGCGCTGAAGCTCGGTGAAGCCGGCTCTGCTCAGGCGGGCGGAGAACTCGTCGACAGGCCAGCGGTACGCCGTATGGACCTTGTGGTCGAACGCGGCCACCCCGTCATCGCTGTCGAAGAAGCCGATCACCAGCCTTCCGGAAGGGGAGAGGATCCGGTGGAAGCCAGCCAGCACAGCGTCCAGCTCGGCCGGCGGTAGGTGGATGGTCGAGTACCAGGCGAGGATGCCGGACACCGAACGGTCGGGAAGGTCCAGGCCGGTCATCGATGCGAGCCGGAACTCCGGCCCGGGAAAGTGCGTCCGGGCGTAGTCGATGAACTCGGGCACCCAGTCGACGCCGGTCACGTCGGTACCCAGTGCATGCAGGTAGGCCGTCCAATGCCCGGGCCCGCAACCGAGATCGAGCACCGTGCCGTCCATGCCGCCGAGGTGGCCTCGGACGAGGGCGGTGTCCTCCGCGTGTGCCTGCCAGTCACCACCGAACAAGGCGATGTACTGCTCCGACATGTCCGAGTAAGCATCACGGACCGACTCACTGCTCACCGCGCCACTCTAGAACCAGTTCGACTGGCCTTTCGATCGGCCTGAAGGCCCCCGTGCGGGTGTGGCGGCTACGAGACCCTCCCCATCGATAGGTAGAACGTTCCGTCTTGACAATCGTGAGACCGGCCTGCGATGGTGATCTGGACAGAACGATCGTTCTTCCCAGCTCAGGAAGGATCACGATGAGCTCTATTACTGCTTCGCCCGGTCTCTCGCCAACCGCGTCCGCCCTCCGGCGGCTGTACTTCGTCCGCTTCGCGTTCGCCGTCGTCTGGGCCCTGCTGCTGTTCACGACCGCCAAGGAGATCGGCCCGCTCGCGGCCGTCCTGCTCGTGCTGTATCCGTTGTTCGACGCCGGTGCGGCCGTCGTCGACGCGCGTTCGTCACGCACGTCCGGCTCGCCCGCGCTGCTGTACGTCAACATGGCGGTCAGCCTGGTCACGGCGATCGGCGTGGGTGCTGCCGCCGCATCCGGCATTCCGGCGGTGCTGCGGGTGTGGGGTGCGTGGGCGATCCTGGCCGGCCTGGTCCAGCTGATCGTGGGCGTCACGCGCCGCAAGCTGGGCGGCCAGTGGCCGATGATCATCAGCGGGGGCCTGTCGGTGCTGGTCGGTGGGTCGTTCCTCGCATCGGCCGGTGCCGACGATCCGACGCTCGCGAACGCGGCGGGCTACGCCATCGCGGGTGGCGTCTTCTTCCTCATCTCGGCATTGCGGCTCGGCCGCGGCGCGAAGGGAAACTGACATGGAGACCATCACGTACGACGTCGTGGTGATCGGCGCCGGTCCGGTCGGGGAGAACGTGGCCGACCGGGTCGTCCAGGGCGGTCTGACCGCCGCGATCGTGGAGCGGGAACTGGTCGGCGGTGAATGCTCGTACTGGGCCTGCATGCCGACCAAGGCGTTGCTGCGCAGCGCCTCCGCGCTCCGGGCGGCCCGCCGCCTGCCCGGTGCCCGGGAGGCGGTGACCGGTGACCTGGACGCGGCGGCCGTGCTGCGCCGCCGGGACTCCTTCGCCTCGCACTGGAAGGACGACGGTCAGGTGTCCTGGCTGGAGTCGGCCGGGATCGCGCTGCACCGTGGTCAGGGACGGATCGCCGGTGACCGGGTCGTCGAGGTGACCGGTGCCGACGGCGCGGTGGTCACTCTCACCGCTCGCCATGCGGTGGTCGTGGCGACCGGCAGCAGCGCCCTGCTGCCGGACATCCCGGGTCTGCGGGAGGCGCAGCCGTGGACCAGCCGTGAGGCGGCCGCCGCGAGCAAGATTCCCGGACGGCTCGCCATCATCGGTGGCGGCGTGGTCGCCGCGGAGATGGCGACGGCGTACGCGAGTCTCGGCTCCGCGGTGACTGTGCTGGCCCGCGACGGTGTCCTGCATCAGGCCGAGCCGTTCGCGGGCGAGCTGGTCACCGCGTCGCTCCGGGAAGCCGGTGTGTCGGTGCGCGCCGGAGTCGAAGCCGCGTCGGTGACTCGCGACGGTGACGGCACGGTGCACCTCACGCTCACCGACGGCGAGCGGGTCGACGCCGACGAGGTCCTGGTCGCGATCGGCCGTACGCCCAACACGGTGGACATCGGCCTGGACAGCGTCGGCCTCAAGCCCGGCACCTGGCTCACGGTCGACGACACTCTGCGCGTGGTCGACGGTGACGGCTGGCTGTATGCCGCGGGGGACGTGAACCGGCGCGCGCTGCTGACCCACCAGGGCAAGTACCAGGCCCGCGCGGCGGGCGACGTCATCGTGGCGCGCGCCCAGGGTAAGGCGGTCGACGACGGCCGCTGGGGCCGGCACGTGGCCACGGCCGACCAGGCGGCGGTGCCGCAGGTCGTGTTCACCGATCCGGAAGTGGCGTCGGTGGGGCTGACCGCGGCCGCCGCCGAGGCGGCGGGACTGCGGACCCGGGTCGTCGACTACAACCTGGGTGCGGTGGCGGGCTCCGCACTGCACCAGGACGACTATCAGGGACAGGCCCGGATGGTCGTGGACGAGGACCGGCGGGTGATCGTCGGTGTCACCTTCGCGGGGCCGGACGTCGCCGAGCTGATCCACGCCGCGACCATCGCCATCGTCGGCGAGGTTCCCCTGGACCGGCTGTGGCACGCCGTGCCGTCGTACCCGACCGTCAGCGAGGTGTGGCTGCGCCTGCTGGAGACCTACGGCCGCTGACCGCGGCGTGGCCGTGACATCGCGCTCGACATTCTCGGACGTACAGATCGCCCGGCCTGGTGCAGCTGTTCGTAGGTGTCACCCGTCGCGGGATGGGTGGCCAGAGGCCATGTTTAGACCCGGCGGCGAGCTCAGCCCTGGCTGGGCGTCGTGCCGAGGGCGCGGTTGAGCAGGATGACGAGCCGGCGTAGCTCGTCGCCGTTCAGCGTCGCCAGGGGATTGCCTGCCAGCGCGGCCTGGATTTCGGGCAGCGCCGGCCCGTTCCTCAGCCGTCCCCTCGAGGCCCAGCTGCGTACGGTCGGACTCAACATCAGCGGCGTGCTCGCGCTGACCCACGCGATCGGCGGCGATATGGCCGCGCGCGGCTCCGGCGGGATCATCAACGTGTCCTCCACCGCGGCGTTCCAGCCGTTGCCCTACCAGGCCAGCTATGCCGCCACCAAGGCGTTCGTGCTCTCGTTCAGCGAGGCCCTGGCCGAGGAGCTGCGCGGCACCGGCGTCCACGTCATGGCCGCGCATCCCGGCGCGGTGGCGACCGGCTTCTTCGACGGCACCTCGGCCACGATCGACCCGGCGGCCGCCGACACCCCGGCCACCGTCGCGGCCCAGTCACTCGACGACTACGCCCGGGGCCGCACCGCCTCCTACCCGGGCCGCGGCATCAATCGGCTCATGACCTGGGCCGCGCGCCTGCTGCCGCGCAGAGCGGTCGCGCGGGTGGCCGGCGCCTTCAACCGGCGGCTGCGGCTGCACGAGGTCGTTGATCTGACCTAGGGATCGGGGAGCGGGCCGGGCCGGCGCTATCGGCGCACGGTGAAGCGGGTGACTGCCAGCGCGTTGCCGTCCAGCCGCAGCCCGAAGGCCGGCGACCAGGTCTCCAGCGTGCTCGAAGGCACCGCGGCCGCGACCGGGGCGGTGTGCAGCAGCGACCACTGCCCGGCGTGTTCCCACCACGTGGTGAGCTTGCCGGACCGGTTCAGGACGGCGATCCGGTCACCGCTGCTCCACCGGACCGCGGCGCAACAACCCCCGGTCGCCTCGGGCCGGCCGGCGCCGTCGGTCCGCACGTCCGCGCCCGACGTACCGAAATTGTTGTTGTACCAGGCCAGTGCGTTGTTCGCGGCGCCGGAGGAGAAGCCCAGGAACACGCTGTCCTCCGGACCGGAGCCGGCGAAACGGGACGGCTCGAGGATGGCCACGGTGCCCCCACTCACCGGGGCGGCCAGGACGGCGAACGCGCGCGAGTCCGCCGTCGCGACCACCGCACCGTCGGTCACGGCGAGCCGGGGGGAGGGCTCGGCCGCCGGACGGTCGATACGGTACGAGGACAGCCGGTCGGTCGAGAAGTCGTCGTCCCACACCACGGCCGGATAGTCGGCCGGGTCGAACTGGAACCGGGTCGCCAGGGTCGCGCTGCTCACGCCACGATCCGTGGTGGCCAGCGCGCGGATCGGCAGACCGGCAGCCGGGTCCGCGTCGGCCGCCGGGGTGACTGCCCAGCTGGTGTCGTTCAGCTTCCGGGCCGTCCAGCCGCGGGGCACCTCGAGGCTGAGCCGGGCCGGCCGGTCGGCCCGTACCTGTGGATGCACCGTGACCGGCTGCCCCGGCTTCACGGCGACCGAGGTCTCGGCGAAGCCGACCGAGACCTGCGGGTCGGGCCGCCGCCACGCCTGCAGCGCGGTGATGCCGGTGGCGCCGCCGTCGGCGCGGACGGCCACCACGCGCAGCCGGTCGGTCGTCAGGGGTGGGTCGACCAGGATGCGGTTGATCGCGCGGGCCACCGGCGTCGCCGGTGTCCGCTGCTGGCCGGGCACGTCGCGCCAGGAACCGGCGCTGTCCTGGTACTGCAGAGCGAAGGAGTCAGGGACGCGTACCCCGCCGCCGTCGTCGTAGAAGTCGACGCGGACGTCCGAGATCACGGTGGCCGCGCCCAGATCGACGGCGAGCCAGTCGCTGCGGTTCGGCGAGCCGTACGAGGACCAGCGCGTGGTCGGCACGTCGAGGTGGAAGTCCTGGCCGTCGACGGCGTTCGCCGGGGTGTCCCCGGACCAGGTGTAGGAGGCGGTAGCCGCGGGATAGCCGGTCTCGGTCACGTTGGCCAGATCGTCCACCAGCTCGGGCTGGGCCGTGGACGGGCCGGCCGGCACCGCGATGGTCACGTCGCCCACCGTGGGCCGGTGCAGCTTCAGGACACCGTCGACCCAGACCCGGAAGCCGCTGCCGCGGCCGTACGCGGTCCCGTCGCGGTCCCACCCGATGCTCAGGTTGTGCCCGTGGTAGGCCACGTTCTCCGCCGCGAAGTGCGTCCACGACCCGGGGGCGAGCGGGTTGATCCGTACGGTGTTCCCGGCCTGCGGGCGGATGCCGAGCAGCCCGGAGAGCACCAGGTCGGTGAAGGTGGAGTGGTTGTAGTCCTCGCTGTGCCCGGCCCCGTCGTAGATCCAGCGGTCCTCGTCGGGGTGGTGCGCCTCGGCCACGTAGGGCCGGCCGTTCTTGCGCTGGGTCACGGCGTAGCGGTGCAGAAGATCGACGTAGTCGGCGGTGGTCACGTACGGCTGCGCCGGGTAGTCGATGAGCTGGTTGGCCAGCGCGGTCAGGGTCTGGCTGGTGGCGAACGGCCAGCTCGGGCCGTCCCAGCGGCAACAGCCGGCGAGCGCGTCGTGCATGAACCACGGGCTGCGCCGCTCCGTGGTGGTCGGCCCGTACGGGGCGGAAAAGCCCTGCGGGTCGGTCAGCTGGGCCCACGCGGCGGCGTTGCCCGACGGTGCCATGTGGAAGTACCACGGGACGTACCCGATCTGTTCCCGGTCGGCGATGGCGGTGCCGCCCAGCGGGACGTGCTTGTAGAACGACGATTCCGGGTCCCAGAGGACCTTCTCGGCGGCGGTGCGCAGGTCGGCGGCCTGCTTGTCGAGGCGGTCGGCGTTGCCGCGGTTCCCGGCCTTGCGCTCCACCTGGGCGAGGGCGCGGGCGTCGCCGTACTGGTAGGCGTTGATCGTGGGGCGGTAGGCGTCGCCGCCGTGGTAGGGATCCGAGCTCTGGTACGACCCGGCGGTGTACTCCATCGCGTCCCAGACCGGGGTCTGCCAGTAGACGCCCTTGGCCGCGTCGAAGTTGGTCGCCTTCCAGCCCTCGTACTGCTTGCGCAGCGCCGGCAGCCGCTCGATGAGGAACCCCCAGTCGCCGCTCACCTGCGCCCGCGCGACCGCCGCGTCGACCGCCCAGAACGAGTACTGATGGGCCCAGTCGGTGGTGTTCCTGTTCAGGTCCTCGGTGGCCGGCTTGGGGCCCGAGCCGGATCCGGTGAGCCAGTAGTCCAGGTAGTCGTCGAGGTAGCGGCTGTCGCGCAGCCAGCGCCCCTCGTAGAGGTGGTGCCCGGCGGCCGCGTCGATGCCACCGGAGGGCGCGGAGTAGCCGACCGGGCCGAGGAATTCCGAGACGATCCAGCCGTCGGCCGGGCCGGTGTACTTGAGGGCCTCCTTGAAGGTGCGCCACCGGTAGTAGTAGGTGTCGCGGATCTCGGTGTCCGGCACGTCGACGAACGGGATGTTCGCCTCGTACCACGCCGGCTCCGGCGTGGAGCCGAGCAGGGCGGCGTGGTCGAGGATGGTGGTCGTCGTGCCGACCGGCGGATACACCGGCGGGGCGGGGGCGAGGAGACCGGCGGCCATGACCGCAACGACTCCCACGTGAACGAACGCCATCGCACGCCTCCGAGCATCAGCACGACCGACTTAGCACACATACAAACAGCGCGATTCATTTACGTCAATGCGGAGGGGAGCGTGCCGGCGGTCAGACGTGTCCGTTGTGGAGGCGGCGGGCCAGCGGCTCACGACCCGGTGGCTGGCGGACCGGCTCGACCGGTCCCGGGGCGGGGATCGCTCGGGCAGTCGAGCCGTGCCGGGACACGGTGATCGGCTCACCGTGGTGACGCAGCTGGAGGTCTTCGCCGTACACCAGCCGGTAGACCGCCTGGTCCGGGGTGATCTCCACCCGCAGGCACCGGCCGCGCCAGCGCAGCCGGAACGCGATCCGGGTCAGGGCCGCGGGCAGCCGCGGCGCGAGGGCGAGGCCGGCCGAGAGGTGGCGCAGGCCGCCGAAGCCGGCGACCACGCCGTTCCAGGCGCCGGCCAGTGCGGCGATGTGCAGGCCGTGCGGGGTGTTGCCGGCCAGGTCGCCGAGGTCCAGCAGGGCGGTTTCGCACAGGTAGTCGTAAGCCAGATCGAGGTGGCCGGTCTCGGCGGCGATGACCGCCTGCGTGGCAGCGGACAACGAGGAATCCCGTACGGTGATCTGCTCGTAATAGGCGAAGTTGCGGGCCTTCTGCTCCGGCGTGAAGGCCTCCGGGCACAGTTGCATCGCCAGGACCAGGTCGGCCTGCTTGACGACCTGCTTGCGATAGATGTCGAAGTACGGGAAGTGCAGCATCAGCGGATACCGGCCGGCCGGGGTGCCGGCGAAGTCCCACAGCCCATGGCTGGTGAAACCCTCCGACTGAGCGTGCACCCCGAGCTTGTCATCGAAGGGGATGACCATCTTATCGGCGGCTCTCCGCCACGCGGCCGGCTCCTCGGCGGCGACACCGAGTTCAGCCGCCTTGCCGGGGTGACGGTCGCAGGCCGCGGCGGCGCCGACGAGGTTCCGCTGCGCCATCAGGTTCGTGTAGACGTTGTTGTCGGCCACCGCGCTGTACTCGTCGGGGCCGGTGACGCCGTCGATGCGGAAACCGCCGTCCGGAGCGTACTGACCGAGCGACATCCACAGCCGGGCGGTCTCCACCAGCAGTTCCACACCGGCCTCCCGCTCGAAGTCCATGTCACCGGTCGTCTGCACGTGCCGGATCACCGCGTCGGCGATGTCCGCGTTGAGGTGGAAGGCAGCGGTGCCGGCCGGCCAGTAACCGGAGCACTCGGCGCCGCGGATGGTGCGCCAGGGGAAAAGCGGCGCCGGACAGGCCGAGCTGCCCGGCCCGGTCCCGGGCCTGCGGGAGGATGCTCTGCCGCCAGCGCAACGCGTCAGCCGCGGCTTCGGGCGCGGTGTGGCTGAGCATCGGCAGCACGAAGGTCTCGGTGTCCCAGAACGTGTGCCCGTCGTACCCGGGACCGGTGAGGCCCTTGGCCGCGATCGCGCGTCGCTCCGCCCGGGCCCCGGCCTGCAGCACGTGGAAGAGCGCGAACCGGACCGCCTGTTGCAGCTGCGGGTCGCCCTCGATCTCGACGTCGGCACCGTCCCAGTAGTCGGTGAGGTAGCGGCGTTGCTCGTCGAGCAGGCCCTCGAAGCCGTGGTAGCGGGCGGCGCGAACCTGATCGTTGAGGGCCGGCAGGGATCGCCGCGACGACCAGCCGTACGCGAGGTACTTGACGATGCTCAGATGCTGACCGGGCAGCAACCGGCAGGTGACCGTGGTCCGGCCCAGGTCCTCGTGCGCCGACGTGTGCACCTGGAAGCCGTCCGGGGCGTCGATCTCGTGGGCCATGGTCGCGGCCATCCGCAGGCCGGACTGCTCGACACGGTGCAGCAGCGTCACTCCGGAGTCGTCGAGGTAGTGCGCCGCCGGCCGCAGCGGCTGGACCAGCGCCGCCTCCACCCGGGGGTCGGTGCCGCCGGTGGGCAGCTCCTCGTTGGCCACGAGCTCGGACTGCACGACCACCAGAATGGGCTGGTCCACCGCGCTGACCGTGTACCGGATGGCCGCGACGGCGCGTTGCGCCAGCGACACCAGGCGCTCGGAGCGGACGCGCACCGCCTTGCCGGCGGGCGAGACCCATTCCAGCTCCCTGGTCAGGGTGCCGGCGCGGAGGTCCAGCACCCGTTCATGGCCACGCAGGTCGCCGTAGCGGATGTCCAGCGGCTCGTCGTCGACCATGAGCCGCAGCACCTTGCCGTTGGTGACGTTCAGGATGGCCTGCCCGGACTCGGGATAGCCGTACCCGCCCTCGGCGTAGGGCAGCGGACGGTACTCGAAGAACGAGTTGAGATACGTGCCGGGCAGCCCGTACGGTTCGCCCTCGTCGAGGTTGCCCCGCAGTCCGATGTGGCCGTTGGCCAGAGCGAAGACCGACTCGGTGTGGCCGAGGTTGCCGGGGTCGAACCCGGTCTCCCGGATCGCCCACGCCTCGATCGCGAATGTGCGTTGTTCCAACATGAGTTCAGACCCGCTCCGCTCGATGATCTGCATCGGATTCGGCCCGTCCGGCCTTGCGCGAACGCGCCGGCGCCTCGGCGACGCTACGCCTCGATGTCGGAGAAAATTCCCTTGAACGGGACCTGGGTTCCCACGAGGCGACCGAAGAGGTCGGCGGCGGCCTCCGTGGCGACTGCGGCGGAGGCGTCCTCGTAGCTGTCGAAGTACAGATCGAGGGTCCGGTACGCGGGGGTGGCCGTGCCGTCCTCCTTCGGCCACACCTTGGCCGACTCGAGCCGCTGGAGCTTCGGGAACTTCTCCGCGGCCCGCTTCACGTCCTCGTAGCTCCGCTCGAAGGCTTCGGGGTCCGTGGGGTTGTCGATGATGAGCGTGATCTTCGTGGGCATGGCGCTCTCCTTGATCCGACGGCAGGAGTCATCAACCCCCACTGGTGGAACGAACGTTCTGCTTGCCACCGTAGAGAGAGCCTGCGCCACTGTCAAGAACGAACGTTCTACCTGTGCCGGATGCCGGCGGGAACCCGCCGCGAACAGGACCTAGCTGTAGGGACCAAGACCGTTGTTGACGCGGGTGATGGGTGGTTGGCCTCCGAGTGCGGTGTGGGCGCGGTGGTGGTTGTAGGTGTGTAGCCAGACG